>NZ_JAHOCB010000024.1:0-55034 GCF_019125875.1 Erysipelatoclostridium sp. MSK.23.31
AAATATAAGAAAACTGGAGCAGGATATATTTCCCCTCCAGTTTTAGTATAGAGCCTGTAAAACTAGTTGTTTTTTTGTTTGTAAATCTATAAGTTTTTATTTTATTTTAAAATAAATAAAAAGTGACAAATTATTCTACTGTAAGTATCTATAATCGATATTACGAGGTGAATGAAATGGATTTGACAGTAGCAAAAACAAAAACAAAAATAAAGAATACTGGAATGACTTATGTTTCAATCTTTGGATTAACCCTCCTTCTAGGTTTAGTAAAAATATATGACACATCACTGTGTTTTGTTCTCCCCATGCTAGTAGTATCATTTATGTGCGGCTATCGACATATCATTATGTACATGACCGCTTTATTATTGGTATCATACATATCTTATGATAACTATATGCTATTATTAGTTTCGATTACTAGCGTGATAATTATGCAAGTGATGATGTACTTAAAATTTGTCAAAAGTAAGTATTTAGCCCTAGTAGTTACTTTGGTAAGTTTACTCTTTCTTTACATTTATCAATATAATTATATTGAAGTATTAGTTATATTATCCTTTACACTATTACATAGTCTACTGTACCTAGAAGTAGTGCCTCTCTTTATCCATAACACGATTGAAGTATATACCAATAAACGGATGATGATTCTTTCAACAATGATAATGTTAGCCATCATTTCATTAGTTGAGCTCAATCAAGTCTATATGATGATATTACTAAGGTTCTATTTATTACTAAGTGTCTATTATTTAGGAATTAATAGTACCATGCCTACGATTCTATATATATCAATCATATTAATGTTTATTAATCCCTTATTAAAAGAGGAAATACTATCATTAATCCTTCCTTTTAGTATTTTCTTTATGTATAAGCCGGAAAATAAATTAGTCTGTTCAACCGTTTATCTTGTAAGTCATCTAGTTCTCCCTTTCTTTATTACATATGATTATTACTATCATAGTTTTATTATTGTAGTAAGCGCAACGTTGTTTTTATTTGTACCTACCTTTAAACATAAGCCTAAATTACTTAGTGATGATTTTAAAAATATCACAAGTCGAAACAAATTAATTCAACGTGCTACCACATTCGCCTCTTTATTTAAACAATTAACAGATATCTTTCAAGAAGCAAATCGTAATGTAAATGTCGGTGAGTTTGTTGGCTATGTTTATGAGGATGTATGTTCCAAATGTCCTAGTCGGGATTTATGTTTTTATCGTGATGGGAATGTAAGTCGATTAGGAAAATTGATTAATAAAGGATTTAAGACTAACTACACAAAAGAAGATATTAACTATATTAATAGTAATTGCATTAGTCCAAATCGCTTCTTAAAGAGTATCAGTGAATATAAGGATAGTTATGAAAAGATAAAAAGAGTTAATCAGGAAAATTCGCATTTAAAGAAAGATTTGTTTTATGAATTTTCGTTATTGAGTGAGGTGTTTGATAATTTTAGCAATTCTTTAGAACAAACGCCATTAAATGATGATAGTTTAAAAGAGCATTTATTAGGCTATCAATTTAATATTACATATTTATACCGTCATCAAATCGGTAATAATGTTTATACTTTAGAATTAGGATTAATGGATATTAGTGAGGAGGAGGTTGTTAATGAACTAGTTCCAATAGTAGAGTCATATTTAAATGAAACATTAGAAATAGTTTCTCTAAAGGATTCAATGCATCATCTTGGTTACACGTCATTAGTTTTAAAACATCAACAAAATTATTCATTGCAGTATGGTTTTCAGCAATATGCTTTAGAGCCTCTTAATTGTGGTGATTCGTTTAGCGCGTTCCATCAAGATAATCTTCATTATTTAGCATTGAGTGATGGAATGGGTCAAGGCAAGATGGCTGCTAATGAAAGTAAGTTGACATTAGAAGTACTATCAAAATTAATTTTAAATGGAATTGGATTAAAAGATACAATTGATTCAATTAATGCTTTATTAAAAATAAAAAATCGTAACGACATGTTTACGACTTTAGATCTATGTAATATTAATCTTGCTAATGCCCGAATGAAGTTAATCAAATATGGTGCTAATCCAAGTTATCATATTCGTAGTGGAATGGTTGAAAAAATTGCAACTAATTCATTACCAGTTGGAGTTGTTTCTAAATTAAAAATGGTTAGTTATGAGATGCCGCTAAAAAATAATGATTTAATTATTATGTCAAGTGATGGCACAGGAAATGATTTTGAACAGATCGTTAATGATAATGTTCACTTATATTGTGATCAGCACCCACAAGAAATAGCTACTTTTTTAATGGATCAAGTATTAGAGAAAAATAATTTAGATGATATAAGTATTATAGTTATTAAAGTGGTAAATAATTAATTTAGTGGACTTCATTAGTTTGAATGAATCAGCGATATGTACCCATAATTTTGGACACGTTTATTTATGAACTAGGCAATACATATGGATGTTTCCTTGTATCTTACAGGAGATATCCGTTTTGTTTTTCTTGAATTCTTTGGTTGTTGTAATGATCTATATATTCATCTATAACAACTGCAAATTCTTCAAAACATTTAAATTCATTTTTATAATACATTTTATTCTTTAATTTTCAAAAAAAATTAAACTAGGAAACATCAGTTGTACCAAAATTTCTATCTATGGTATTGTCAACAATCTTACTGAATAATCCTAAGTTGTACATAATGTGATGGACACGTTTATGATTTATCTGGTAAGCACAGTTAAGAAGTTCTCGATAGACCCTACACACTCCATAACGACTTTTATTTTGTTTGAATATTTTTTACTGTTTAAGCTAATTCTCTGTTTCTTTTTCTATTTTCATGGTAATACACTGCTAAATAATAAAGGCTATTTTTAGTATTATTAAAGCAAAATTTTAAAATATCTATATTTCAAAAAGTATAAAAAGATAGTGAGAATTTAGCTGAAATTTCTATTAGATGAGGTTAATTTATGGAATTGTGAATAAAATTAGTTATTTTAGAATAAATGTGTTATACTGCAAAAAACGATTAAGAGAGAGAAATAGATGAAATTTAGTGAATTAGAATTAATTGAACCATTATTAAATGCAGTAAAAGAAATGAAATATGATATCCCCTCACCGATTCAAGAACAGGCAATTCCAGCAATTATTTCGGGAAGAGATATTTTTGGATGTGCCAAGACTGGAACAGGGAAAACAGCAGCTTTTGCTTTACCGATTTTACAAAAATTATATTTACGTGATGAAAGCGAAAAGTATCCACGAACTATTAAAGCACTGATTTTGGCTCCAACTCGTGAATTAGCAATTCAAATCAATGAGACTTTTGAGGCAATGAATCCGCAGGTTAATTTAAAATCAGCAGTTATCTTTGGTGGGGTTCGTCAGGGTAGTCAGGTTACTAAAATTAATCGTGGGATCGACGTGCTGATTGCCACGCCAGGAAGACTGATTGATCTTTATAATCAAGGATTGGTGGATTTAAAACATGTAGAATACTTAGTTTTAGATGAAGCAGATCGTATGTTGGATATGGGATTTATTAAAGATATTCGTAAGATCTTAAGATTTATTCCTCGTCGTCATCAAACTATGTTATTTTCAGCAACCTTACCTGATGAAATTAAACACCTGGTTAGTGATCTACTGAATGACCCGCTTAAAATCATGATAAGCAGTGGTAATGTTGCAGTAGAAAAAATTAATCAATCGCTATACTTTGTTGATAAAGTAAATAAAGCTAAGTTATTGATCAAGTTATTAGAAAATCCTCAAATATATAATGCAATTGTTTTTGTTAGGACAAAAAGAAATGTGGATACTTTATGTAAGAAACTAATTAAGGCGCAAATAACTTGTGAGGGAATCCATGGTGATAAATCTCAAAATGCACGTGTTCGAGCATTAAATAACTTCAAAAATGATAAAGTTCGAGTTCTTGTTGCTAGTGATATTGCTGCTCGAGGGATCGATATTGATGAATTAACACATGTTATTAATTTTGATTTACCTGATCAAGCAGAAAATTATGTTCATCGGATCGGCCGAACTGCTCGTGCTGGAGCATCGGGAGAAGCAATTACATTTTGTAGTTTTCAAGAAAAGGCATTATTAAAAGATATTCAAAAATTTATTAACCAAGATATTCCGGTGGTGGATAACCCTTATTACCCAATGAAAGATTTATCAATACCAGAAAAGAAACATAAAAGTAAAAAAAAGGGTGAAACACAAAAATCACGTGATAAAGCTAAGCACTTGAAACAAGGACAAAAAAAGTCATCAGTAAGAACAAATAACATAAAAAAGAATAGTAAGACAAAAAGAAGTAATTTTAAAAGAAGGCGTCCTTAAAAATGACGTCTTTTACTAATTGATTAGTGAAAAAGTCACGAAAATGATATGTTAAATTAATAATTATTTGATATAATGGTAAAGATATTGAGGTGATTAAATGGATAGTTTTAAAGATTTGCTGAAAATGCAGGAGCTGTATATCCTTGGGGTATCAGGGGGCTGTGATTCGATGGCATTATTAGACATGATGAATCAAGCTGGTTACCAAATAATCGTATGTCACGTCAATTATCATTTACGCGAAGATAGTGACCTAGATCAACAGACAGTTGAAGCATATTGTCACCGATATGATTTGCCTTGTTATGTTCGAGAAATTGATAAACAAGTTTACGGACCGGATAATTTCCAAGATCAAGCTCGGCGGCTACGCTATCAATTTTATTTAGAAATTGGAATGAAATATCAAACCCAAAAGGTGGTTTTGGCCCACCATCAAAATGATGTTATTGAAAATATTGTAATGCAGTTACAGCGCCATAACACTAAGGGATATCTGGGAATCCAAGAAATCAGTGAAGTATTTGGAGTAACTGTAATTAGACCGTGCTTAGCGGTACGAAAACAGTTTTTAAGAGACTATTGTCATGGTCATAATGTTGAATATCGTGATGATTATACAAATTTTCAAACTGAGTTTACTCGTGATTATGTTCGAAATGTTACTTTGAAAGATTATGATGAAGAAAAAATAGAGAAATTACTTAAGTGGGCACAAGAACATAATCAAAGATATGCTAGTAAGCTAAAACAATTACAAATTTATCTTGATTTATATCATCAAAAAAATAAAATTGATTATACTTGTATTCCTAAAGAGCTGTTAGATGGATTTATTTATGAAATTTTAAAAGAAGTTGTTTATCCCCCTTTGATCAGCAATGCTTTGATTAAAGAAATTATTAAACAAATAAAAAGTAATAAGCCAAATATTAATATGGATTTGCCTGTTAATATTAGGTTCATAAAAGAGTATGATAATATATGTGTTTCTAATTTGAAAAATAACCATAGCTATTGTTTAAAATATGAACATTTAGTTTATGATAAGCATGAGCACTTTTATTTAAGTGAAGTAGGTCATTTAAATGAAGGCGTCTATGTGAGTAAAGAAGATTTCCCAATTACGATTAGATCGGCACGTCCTGGTGATGTTATTGTTACTGCTGGTGGAACAAAAAAGGTTTCGCGATTGTTTATTGACAATAAAATTCCTAAAAGTAAGCGGGATACTTGGCCAATTGTTGAAAATAGCCAAGGAATGATAATTCTTGTGCCACATCTTGCAAAAAATATTGGGTATTTATATTCAAAACCCAATATATATGTGGTAAAATTAGAAACATATACGACTAGGAGTGAGATAATGCATAAGGATATAAAAGAAATTTTGATCAGTGGAGATCAAATTAGTGCTAAATGTAAAGAATTAGGGGCAATCATTGATAAAGACTATGAGGGGAAAGAAGTCCTATTAGTTGGTTTATTAAAAGGTTCAGTCCCTTTTATGGCGGAGTTATCAAAATATTTAAATACTGATGTTACTTTCGACTATATGAATGTAAGTAGTTATGAGGGTGTTGAATCCAAGACATTAGTTGTTAAGCAAGATTTAAAGGAAGATGTCAGTGGTAAAAATGTCTTGATCGTTGAAGATATTTTAGATACTGGAAAGACGTTATTTAATGTTAAAGAGATGCTATTAAAACGTAAAGCCAATAGTGTTAAAATTGTCACTATGTTAGATAAAGAAGAGGGTCGGGTTTTTGAAATGAAGGCCGATTATGTGGGATTTAAAATCCCTAATGCTTTTGTAGTAGGCTATGGACTTGACTTTAATGAAAGATATCGTCAATTGCCATATGTTGGAATATTAAAAGAAGATTGTTATAAGTAAGGAGAGTATATGAGTAATAAGAATGGATTATTAAAATCGATTCTTCCATGGGTAGTTCTATTATTCTTAATCGGTGGACTTGTTACCTATATGAATCAGGGTAATAGTAAAGAGATTAAGTATAGTGAATTCGTGGAAGTAGTCCAAGACGAAAAAATTAAGGAAGTAGAAATTGTTCCTTCAAGTTTAGTCGTTGATGTAAGTGGGAAGTATACAAAGAAAGTAGATGGTAAATCAACAGAGTATGAATTTACAACTACGATTCCTAATACTGAAGCTGAAATGCAATCATTAACTGGATTGTTAAATGAAAAGGGTATTGAAACTACGATTGTTGATGCTAATGATCGTGGTGTATTTATGAAGGTCATTATTAGTATTTTACCATATGTATTATTACTTGGAGGAATGTTCTTTATCTTCAAGATGATGGGTCAAGGTGGCGGAAATGCTAAAGCCTTTGATTTTGGTAACTCTAGAGCTAAGTTAGAAAAAAACCAAACAACTAGATTTGCTGACGTAGCTGGTGCTGATGAAGAAAAAGAGGAATTAAAAGAATTAGTAGCATTCTTGAAAAATCCGAAAAAGTTCGCTCAAATGGGGGCTCGTATTCCAAAAGGGGTATTACTTGTGGGGCCACCAGGTACTGGTAAAACTTTATTAGCAAGAGCCGTTTCTGGTGAGGCTAGTGTGCCTTATTATTCAATTTCTGGTTCAGAATTCGTAGAAATGTTCGTTGGTGTCGGTGCTGGTCGTGTTCGTGATATGTTCAAAAAGGCCAAACAAACTGCGCCATGTATTATCTTTATCGATGAAATTGATGCTGTTGGGCGTCAAAGAGGTACTGGTATGGGTGGTGGACACGATGAACGTGAACAAACTCTTAACCAATTGTTAGTTGAGATGGATGGATTTAGTGGTAATGAAGGGATCATCATTTTAGCGGCAACAAACCGTGCTGATGTATTAGATCCAGCATTATTACGACCAGGTCGTTTTGACCGTCAAATTCAGGTAGCTAATCCTGATAAGAATGCTCGTACTGAAATCTTAAAAGTTCATGCGCGGAACAAAAAATTTGCTCCCGATGTAGATTTTAGTAATATAGCACAAAGAACTCCTGGATTCTCAGGGGCTGAACTAGAAAATGTTTTAAATGAAGCTGCTTTATTAGCAGTTCGTGAAGATCACAAAGTAATCTCAATGGATGATATTGATGAAGCAGTTGACCGTGTTATGGGTGGACCTGCGAAAAAATCTCGTAAATATAGTGAAAAAGAACGCCGTCTAGTTGCATACCATGAAGCTGGACATGCTGTGTTAGGTTTAACTTTAGAAGCTGCCAACAAAGTTCAAAAAGTAACTATTGTGCCACGTGGCCAAGCTGGGGGTTATAACTTAATGACGCCTAAAGAAGAAACATATTTCCAAACTAAGACTCAATTAGAAGCTAATATTGCTGGATTTATGGGTGGTCGTGTAGCTGAAGAAATTTTCTTTGGTGATGTAAGTTCCGGTGCTCATAACGATATTGAACAAGCAACTAGAATTGCAAGAATGATGGTTACTGAATTGGGAATGTCAGAACTTGGTCCAATCAAATATGATTCTGAACAAGGAAATGTTTTCTTGGGACGCGACTATACACAACACAATAATTCTCATTCTGGGCAAATTGCTTATGAAATTGATGTTCAAGTTCGTAAGATCATCGATGAATGCTATGCACAGGCAAAAGAAATTATTGAGGCTAATAAAGATAAATTAGTAATTATTGCTGATGCTTTATTAGAATATGAAACATTAGCTGGTGAACAAATTGAAGCATTATTTAATACAGGTAAGATGTTAGATCGTCATGATGGAACAGTTGATAGTAGCTCTAATGATGATTCATCAAATGATTCTAATGCTTCAAGTACAACAACACCATCGTTTGATGATGCTGATGATCTATTAGATGATATGAAATAAAAGCGGTATCCGCTTTTTTTCATATGTGAGGTAAATGATGAACAACAAGAAAAGAAAAATATTTATCTATTTTATTATTTTGTGTATGATAATACCAATGATATTATCATCATTGATGGTATTTTTATAAGGAGAATATATGAAAGATTATTTAGTTAGAGGTTTAGTTAATAGTAAAAACTGTCGTGTTTTTGCTTGTAAAACGACTAATTTAGTAGATGAGGCTCGCAAACATCATAATTTATGGCCTACTGCTTCTGCAGCAATCGGGAGAATGATGTCAGCTACTTTGATGATGGCAAAAATGAACAAGAATCAAGAGAAAATGACAGTTGTGATCAATGGTGGCGGTCCAATTGGAACTATGATGACGGTTACTAATGGTGATGGAAATATTAAAGGATTCGTTGCTAACCCAGAAGTGCATTATACTTATAATGATACTGGTAAATTAGCAGTTGGTGTAGCAGTTGGACATGAAGGAACTTTACAAGTAATTCGTGATATGGGTTTAAAAGAACCGTTTACGGGATCAGTTCCACTACAAACTGGGGAAATAGGTGATGATTTTGGTTACTACTTTGCAGTTAGTGAACAAACTCCTTCAGTTGTATCGGTTGGGGTACTAGTAAATGATACTAATGAAGTGCTTGCTTCAGGTGGATTTATTATTCAATTATTACCTGAGGCTATTGAAGAAGATATTGATTATATCGAAAAAGTTGTCGCTCAATGTCCGCCGGTATCTAAGTTGATCAATGAAGGGAAAAGTCCTGAAGAGATATTAAAGCAGCTATTTGATGATGTGGAGATTACTGAAAAACAAGATTTGTTTTTCAAATGTGATTGTTCAAAAGAAAAAATGGGTAAGGCTTTGATTACAGTTGGTAAGGATGAGTTACAAGCGATGATTGATGAGGATCATGGTTGTGAATTAAGTTGCCAGTTTTGTAATAAAAAATATCAATTTAGTGAAGAAGAATTAAAAGAAATTAAAAATAGATTATAGTAGAATAGTGAAAACTATTCTATTTTTTGTAATTTTATGTGATTATTTTGCTACAAATGTACTATTATGGTATTTTTTAGGTAAATTTTGTGCTATGATAATGGTATAGACAAATAAAGTGAGGGAAAATCAAATGAAAAAACTATTAAGTGTAATGTTACTGGCATTGCTATTAACAGGATGTGGTGGAGAAGAAAAAACCACTACTATTTGTAAAGGAAATATTGATGAAATGACAGCAGCTGAAGTTACGATCGAAGCAACTGGTGATAAAACTGATGTCATGAAAAGTACAGTTACTTATGATTTTACTGGTTATGTAACTGAAAGTACACCAATTGATACTTATTGGCTTCCTAAAGTGAAATCTATTAATGTTGATTATGATTCATTAAAAGGTGGTTCAGCTAAATATACTGTAGATGGTGAAAAAATTATTCTTAAAATTGAATTAGATTATGGTGAAGCTGATTTTGATGAACTTAAAAAAGCTAAATTAGTTACAACTACTGATAGTGATAAGAAAATCGTGTATATTTCTTTAGAAGAAACAATTAAAGAACAAGAAAAAGGTGGACTTACTTGTAAAGAAAAATAAAAAGAAAGGCGGGGGAAGCCTTTCTTTTTTTGTTGGAAACCAACATATTTAGGAATATAACTAACTCGATAACTTACGTCTATTTCGGGGAGGAAAATAGCGGGGAAGGGTAAGTTATCTATAAATAGTATGGCTATGAAGAAATATTTTATACATTTATATTTCTTTTTTTTTAATTTATTGATAAGATACTTTTGAGGAGTGACATAATGTTTAAAATAGGAAATGTAGAAATAGAAAATCCAGTAGTAATGGCACCAATGGCAGGGATTACTAATATGGCTTTTCGTAAAATTATTAAAGACTTTGGTGCCGGACTTGTCTATTCGGAAATGGTTAGTGATAAAGCGCTATGTTATGGAAATGCTAAAACAATAGAAATGTTACAAGTAGATGATGGCGAACATCCAGTTAGTATTCAGCTATTTGGCGGTGAAATAGAAACAATGGTTCAAGCAGCCAAATATATCGATAAACATTCTAATTGTGACATTATTGATATTAATATGGGATGTCCAGTAAATAAGGTTTTAAAGGCCGATGCTGGTAGTAAATTATTATTATATCCTGATAAAATTTATGAGATTGTTAAAGGTGTCGTTGATAATGTAACTAAACCTGTTACAGTAAAAATACGTAGTGGTTTTGATAAAGAACATATTAATGCAATTGAGGTTGCTCAACTAATTGAGAAGGCTGGTGCTAGTGCTATTGCAATTCATGGTAGAACTCGTTCGCAAATGTATGAAGGTCATGCTGATTGGGAAATAATTCGTCAAGTCAAAGAAGCTGTGAAAATCCCAGTAATTGGCAATGGCGATATCAAGAGTGTTGAGGATGCTAAAAGAATGCTTGAAGAAACAAAAGTTGATGCAGTTATGATTGGTCGTGCGGCCTTAGGAAATCCATGGTTGATTAAACAGGTTGTAGAGTCTTTAAAAACTGGTGAAACAATTAGTGAACCTACTTATCAAGAAAAAATTACGCAGTGTTTAGCACACGCACGACGTTTAATGGAAATTGAACCAGAAAAGGTTGCTATGTTTCAAATGCGTGGCCATGCGCCATGGTATATCAAGGGATTAAAGTCTTCAGCTCGTGTGAAAAATGAATTATCTAAGATTAATACTTTTGAAGAACTTGAAATTATTTTGAAAGAGTATCAAGAATATTTAGATCAGTTGGACTAAGAGTTGCAACAAGTTTATATTTTGGTATAATTGAAATAATAATTAAAGGGGGATTTGAGTAGTGATTATTAGTGGTAAAGAAATATCTGTAAAAATAAAGGATCAATTAAAGGAAGAAGTAAGTAAGATAAAAGAAACATATCCACGTCTACCTAAGTTGGTTGTAATACTAGTAGGGGATAATCAAGCTAGTCAGACATATGTTAGGAACAAAGAAAGAGGTTGTCAGTATATTGGGATTGAATCAAAAATCTTGAGACATGATGCATCTTTTAGTGAAATCGAATTATTACAAGAAATTAATGATTTAAATAATGATGATACTGTTGATGGAATTTTAGTGCAATTACCATTGCCACAGCATATTAATGAAGAAAAAGTTTTAGATGCGATTGTTCCTAGTAAAGATGTTGATGGTTTTCATCCCGAAAATGTGGCTAAATTATTTTTAGGACAACATAGTTTGGTTCCTTGTACACCAAAAGGGATGATGGTTTTATTAGAAGAAATTAATTATGATTTGGCGGGTAAAGAAGTAGTAATTGTTGGGCGCAGTAATATTGTTGGTAAGCCGGTAGCCTTATTGTGCTTACAAAAAAATGCAACTGTTACAATTGCACATAGTCAGACAAAAGATTTAAAGGCAGTTTGTTCACGTGCTGATGTACTTATTGCAGCAATAGGGAAACCGAAATTTTTTAATCACGAGTATGTTAAAGATGGTGCAGTAGTATTAGATGTAGGAATTAATCGTGATGAAAATAACAAATTATGCGGTGATGTTGATTTTGATGATGTTAAAGACAAAGTGTCAGCAATTACTCCAGTTCCAGGGGGAATTGGACCAATGACGATTACAATGTTAATGAAAAATACAATTGAAGCTTTTTATCATAGAAATGGTGACTAATATGGAATATAAATTAAATGATATTGTTGAAATGAAGAAGGCTCATCCATGCAAAAAGTCAACACAATGGCAAATTATTAGAATGGGTGCAGATATTAAAATTAAATGTTTGGGATGCGGAGCGATTGTAATGTTCCCACGCCGTGAATTTGAAAAAAAATTAAAGAAGATAATTGAGTAGTATGGATGATGATGATTTATTAGAAGATGAATTAGATAATGTCTTAGATATATATTGGCACTTTTAGTGCCAATTTTTTTGTTTGATTAATCTTGTAAAAAATATACAGTATTGGGAATAGACAATTTAAGGAAAGATAGCTATGATTGAAACAGGAGGAAAGCATTATGACGATTAAGGAATTATTGGAACAAGCTGATACAGTATTGAAAGATGAAAAGTTACGCGAAATGTTTAAACGGTGCTTTTTGTCTACGCTAGAAACAAGTGTTAAACGAGAAGGTGATAAGACTTATATTATTACCGGAGATATTAATGCAATGTGGTTACGTGATTCAAGCTGTCAAGTTAATCATTATTTAAAATATATTCATAATGATAGTGAATTACAGTCAATAATCAAAGGATTAATTAAAGCTCAAGTTGAATATGTTTTGTGGGATCCTTATGCAAATGCATTTTTAAATACAGAAGATGTTGAAAGGGAATATCATGATACGACTATTATGAAGCCGTATGTCTGGGAGCGAAAGTATGAATTGGATTCATTATGTTATCCGGTAAAATTAAGTTATCAATATTATAAAGAAACTGGTGATAAAAGTATTTTTAATCAACAGTATTTACATTTTATTAGAACTCTTTTAAATGTTTTTGAATGTGAACAAAATCATAGTCAAAATTCATCATATACGTTTGAACGAGAAGAAGCAAAAAAATGGAATTTAAGAAAAACCGAAACCCTCCAAAATAAAGGACGTGGTTTTGAAACACGTTATACCGGAATGATTTGGAGCGCATTTAGGCCAAGTGATGATGCATGTACTTTTAATTATAATATTCCTGGCAATATGTTTTGCAGTGTTGTTCTGGGATATCTCAAGGAAATTGTGGAATTAGTGTATCAGGATGAATATCTTCAAGAGCGAATTGTTGATTTGAAATTTCAAATTGATTATGGTATTGAATTATTCGGTATTGTTAGACACCCTAAATATGGGAAAATATATGCCTATGAAACAGACGGTTATGGGAATCATGTATTAATGGATGATGCCAATGTACCAAGTTTATTGTCAATTCCATATTTAGGATTTGCGGATGCTAATGATGAAATTTACAAAAATACACGAGCGTTTATTTTAAGTAAAGAGAATCCATATTATTTTGAGGGGAACAGGGCAAAGGGAATTGGATCGCCACATACCTGGTCTGAATATATATGGCCGATTGCGCTATCTATGCAAGGATTAACAAGTTTATTACAGCATGAAAGAGAAGCATTGATCCAGACTATTATTGATAATACCGGAGGTACTGGATATTGTCATGAAAGTTTTGATGTAAATGATGATACTCAGTTTACAAGACCATGGTTCTGCTGGGCTGATTCTTTATTTGCGGAGCTTGTAATCAAAACTTATTTTGAATAAATAATATCTATGATAAAATAGAAAAATGATAAGAAGATTTCGATCTTCTTTTTTTGTTTTTTGATTAGGAAAAATTTTACAAGTTCTGTAATTCTCTTATGGAAGCGCTTTGTATATACTTTTATATGAAAGAGGGAGGAAATAAAATGAAATTAATTATGTCATTATTAGAAAAGTATTTAATGCCATTTTCTAATAAAATTACATCAAACAAATTGCTTAATGCAATTAAAGATGCTTGTATTCTTACAAGTCCTTTTACCGTGGTAGGTTCGTTGGCAGGTCTAGTAAGTCAGCAGGCAAATTATTGGTTTGGAGAATGGGGAATCCCATTGGATGGTATTTTAGGAAGTATTATCAATGCCTTTACAAATATTAATACTGTGGCTATGGGTTTAACTGGATTAGTTGTTGTTATTGCTTCTTCATACAATTATGCTAATCAATTAAAAGGGCTAAATAAAGGAGATAAATGTGTTCCATTAGTTGCTTGTATTGTTTCTTTGATTGCTTATATAGCAACTATTCCTAATGCTATTAATGTAGGTGATAGTACAATTACAGCTTTTCAAATCAACTTCTTTAATTATGAAGGAATGTTTGCGGGAATGATTATTGGATTGGCTTCATCATATATGTACTATAAACTAGTTAATTCAAAATTTACAATTAAATTACCCGGACAAGTACCGCCAATGGTATTAAGTTCATTCTTATCAATTATTCCATTCTTTGTTATCATTACTGTATTTTCAGTGATAAAGGAAATTGTTGTTTTAGCAGGATTTGATTCAATCCAACAATTGATTACTCAATTTATTATTACTCCACTAAATGGGATTGGTACAGGTTTACCAGCAGTTATTTTAGTAATTATAATTATGCAATTATTATGGTTCTTTGGAGTTCATGGTTTTTCAATTATGTGGGGATTAATTTCTGTATTGTGGATGCCAATTTTCTATGAACATATTCAAATTTTTGTTGAAACAGGTTCTTTTGATAAAATTACACAAGTAGCACCAAATACTTTATGTAATGTCTATGCAATGATTGGTGGTTCTGGCTCTACTCTAGCATTAGTTGTATTATTATTAGTATTAGGGAAAAAAGGTTCTGCTGAGAGATCGATTGGAAAGGTTTCAATTATTCCTGGTTTATTTGGGATTAATGAACCTGTAACATTCGGATTACCGATTGTATTAAATCCAATTATGTTTATTCCATTTGTATTTGTACCAGTTATTAATGCAATTATTGGATATTTTGCAACATCATGGGGATTAGTTAACCATTTGGTTGTATTGAATTCTGGGGTGGAACCAATCTTTGTTAATGCTTGGGTATTGGGGGCATTTACATTGAGTCCAGTTATTTTATGTATAGTATTATTTATTTTAGATTTAGTTTTATATTATCCGTTTGTAAAATTACAAATCAAGCAAAATACTTTAGAAGCACAGAATGAAGGTGCTGCCGTTGAGTAAGATACATTTTATTCCCCATGTTCATTGGGATAGAGAGTGGTTACGTTCAACGGATTCATCAAGAATTAAATTAGTCTATTTTTATGATCGACTGATTGAAATGTTAGAGAATGATCCACAAATGAAATATTTTACATTTGATGGACAAACAGCAGCGTTAGAAGACTATTTAGCGATTAAACCATTTCAAAAAGATAGGATTTCGCAATTAGTAAAGAATCGAAAATTATTTATTGGACCATGGTATGTTCAACCAGATATGATTATTCCCTCGGGTGAGGCGCTGTTAAGAAACTTATTAGTTGGTTCTAAATATGCTGCGGGATTAGGTCATTGTATGAATGTTGGCTGGGTCCCGGATGCATTTGGGCAAAATAAGATAACTCCTTATCTATTTAAAGAAATTGGTATGAAAGGGATATTTGCTTGGCGTGGTTTTGATTATGATGTTTTAGATGATTCATTATTTATGTGGCAAGGAAATGGTGATGCATCGCTACCAACTGTTCATTTTGCTTTGGGATATGGGCATTACCGAGGATTTCCAGAGGATTATGAAGAAGTAAAAAAAGATATGACAGATTTTATTCCTAAATTAGAAGCTCGTTATCAAGATCAAGAAGTTTTATTTATGCTGGGGAGTGACTATGCTTTTCCACGGAAACATTCTTCAAAGACAATTGAACAATTGCAAAAAGATGGTTATGACTGTATTATGAATAACCCTGAGGATTATCTTGATACACTGCTTAATGCAGCAAAGAAAAATCATCATCAATTAAAAATTTATCAAGGTGAAGCAAGAAGTGCTGCACTAGGTCGAATTCACGCTGGTATCACCTCAACTAGAATTGATATAAAAAATGCAATGCGTCATTATGAAACAATGATGGCAAAAGTAATTGAACCAATGATTAGTATCTCGCGTTTTCAAGGAGGCTATTGTGATCAAGAATTAATTAATTATTTTTGGAAGATTATTTTTAAGAATCAATTTCATGATTCTATCTATGGTTCTTCACCAGATAGTATTAACCATACTGTAGAAAATCGTTTATTAAATTTAAGACATGGTTTAAATGAGCTAATCTGGATGAATTTCCGTTATTTGGCAGAATCAGTGGATTTGAGTGTACTAAAGGAAAATGAGGACATCTTAGTTCTATTTAATACTCTTCCTTATCAGCGTAATGATTATGCTTTTACAAGCATGATTGTTAAAGATAAGAACTTTGTGTTAAAACGTCAAGATGGAACAATCGTCCCTTATGAAATAATGAATGAAGTTAAAGCAACTAGCCATGATATTGAATATTATAATGGAATGGAAAATTTTCATGATGCAGGAGAAGTTTTAGAAGGAACAAAATTTAAAGTACAAATTAAGATTGCGGCATCTTTCTTACCACCAATGGGCTATGAAGTTTTAAAAGTGTGTTTCCACGAAAGAACTTCAAAAAGACCAGAAGGAGATGTTGTCATTTTAAAAAATGGTGCTGAAAATAAGTATTTAGTGATGCACATTCAAGAAGATGGAACGCTTTCTGTTACGAATAAACAGACTAAGGAAACATATCATCAGTTAAATACCTTTGTCGAAAAGGGGGATGATGGTGATGAATATAATTATTCTCCATGTATAGATGATACAGAAATAAGAATTAATGATATTCATCCAATGATTACTTGTATTGAATCATCTTCTATTGAAGTAAAGTATCGGCTTGAATATCAAATTCAAGTTCCTGAAAAAGTAGTTGATCACCATCGTGTACAAGCATTAAAACCCCTTAAAATATGTAGCGATGTCTCTTTGAAGGCAAACAGTCAAACAATAGATTTCGTAACTAAAATTAATAATCATTCATGTGATCATATCGTAAGAGTATGTTTTGAAGATATTTATAAAGCAGCAGAAAACTGTAGTCAAGATCAATTTGGAACAATTATCCGTCAAAACGTAATAAAAAATCAAAAGAGTTTAAAAGATGGTGCCACTGAGTATGTTCTGCCAATATATGCAATGCAGCGTTTTGTTAAACTAGATCATCAAAAATCAATTATGGCAGTATTAAGTAAAGGACCATTGGAATATGAAATTGAAAATAATCAAAAAATTTGTTTAACCTTATTAAGAAGTGTAGGAAAATTTGGTAAAGCGGATCTATTGATTAGACCTGGACGTTCTTCAGGATATCGTATGGATGCACCATCTTCACAATTATTAAATCAAACTATAACAAGTGAATATTCATTGTTTTTTGGAACAAAAGAACAGATGAGTAAGATGATTCAAACAGCAGAAGTAATAAATACACCAGTTCAAACACGCTATCTTAATGATATAAGTAGACGTGAAAATTTAAAACTTGATTGGTCTTATAGTGCGATTACGTTGGATGAACGAGTGGAATTTATGGCTTTGAAAAAAGCTGAAAATAGTGAAGCTTCTATCTTCCGGATTTTAAATAATCGTGAAGTAGATGTCGCAGATGTTGAGCTTTTCATTCCTATTAATAAACGATGTTATTTATGTGATGTTCAAGAAAATAAACAAACAGAAGTTGAAAATCAAAATGGAAAGGTAATCATCAAAAATATTGTGTCAAATACTTTCGTTACTGTTATAATAGAGTAGATTTTTTCTACTCTATTTTCATATAGGAAGGGTAATGCATATGAGTTTAATTAAGAATTTTCAAAAATATGGAAATAATTTAACAGAATTAGAAATTGAATGTTTTAATAAATTATTAACGTTTCGGGATTTAGAACCAAGTTTGACGATTTCTTCTTTAGCAGAAACATTAAATGTATCTACAACGACTATTTTTAGGATGGTAAAGAAATTGGATTATAAAACATTTATGGACTTTAGATATGATCTTTTATATCATCGTCGAGACGAATATGAGTATCAATCTCCAGTTGAGAGTACATGTGATTCCTTAGAAAAAGAAATTAAAGATACGATTGAGATGTTACGCAATCTAGATATTGATGATGTCATTAAGGATATTGTTAAAGCTAAAAGTGTTTTAATCTGTTCTTCAGGAATGAACAAATATGTCGCAAAGATATTAGCAGTGAAGTTGAGTTTATATGGAATTAGAACGATTTATCCTGATGATCACTGGTTTTTATACTTAGAAGCTAATAATTTGACTCAGGATGACTTTGTAATTGTGCTATCAAGAGGTGGTGCTACTGAGGCAATTATCGATGTAATGAAAAATGCCAAACTTAGTGGTTGTAAAATATTATTGGTTACAGAAACGAGAAATTCCCCAATGACGAAACTGTCAAATTATGTGATGAATGTTTCTGTAACTAAGGATGAAGGATATGATATTGATTCACGTTTGCATATCCATTTAGCAATAGAATATTTATTAAGAGAATTAATGAATCAATACTTATATAATAAAAAATATTTATAAGAAATGAGAAAATAGAGATGATTGAAAAAATTGTAAAAGAGATGACGTTGAAAGAGAAAGTTGGTCAATTAAATCAACATTTATATGGATGGCAATGTTATCAAAAAGTTAATGGAAAATATGAATTAACAGACTTATTTAAAGAACATGTTAAGGAATATGGTGGCGTTGGAGCAATTTATGGCATTTTACGTGCTGATGCCTGGTCTCAGATCAATAGAGAAAATGGAATTAGCCGTGAAGATAGTAAAATTGTCATTACAATGATTCAAGAATATATAAAAAAACATTCACGTTTTGAAATCCCAGCATTAATTAGCGAAGAATGTGTGCACGGACATATGGCATTAGGGGCACCGGTATTCCCAACTAATTTAGCAATGGGGATGACTTGGAATCCTGATTTGATGGAAAGAATTACGCATAATGTGAGCCAGGAACTTGCTGCCAAAGGTGGAAATTTGGCATTATTTACGGGATTTGATGTTTTAAGAGATCCTAGATGGGGCCGTAGTGAGGAATGTTTTAGTGAGGATGCTTACTTAACAAGCTGTATGACAAGTGCAGCAGTACATGGATTCCAAAAAGAAAAGAACGGTGTAGCTGTAGTTGTCAAACATTTATGTGCGCAAGGGGGTTGTGTAGGTGGACATAATTCAGATGCTGCATTAATTGGACCTCGGGAGTTGCGAGAAATTCATTTACCACCAGTTAAAGCAGCGATTGATGCTGGCGCTAAGGCAGTTATGGCTGCATATAATGAAATAGATGGAATTCCTTGTCATATTAATAAAGCATTGCTTTTTGAAACCCTTAGAAAAGAATATGATTTTTCTGGTATTGTTATGGCTGACGGATGTGCTTTAGATAGATTATTGTTGTTGGATGATGATATCTTAAAAGTTGGCAGTTTAGCACTTAAAGCGGGAGTAGATCTGAGTTTATGGGATAATGTTTATTTACGATTAGATGAAGCAATAAAACAAGGTTATTTAACTGAAGAGGAACTTGATCAAGCAGTATTAAGGGTATTGAGATTAAAAGAAGAATTAGGATTATGGGAAGAACTAAATACTTATTCATTACCAGAAGCATCAGATTTATTACTTCAGGCCGCTCGGGAATGTCAAGTATTATTGAAAAATAATGATTCACTTCTTCCATTATCCTCAAAACAAAAAATTGCTGTTATTGGTCCAAATGCTAACCACTACTTAAATCAACTTGGAGACTATACTGCTTATCAAAACAAAAGTGATATTGTTACAGTGTACGATGGTATTTGCCAAAAAACAGAAATTTCCCCTATCTATGTACAGGGATGTTCAATACGGGGAAGAAAATTCGATATTGAGCCCGCACTCGTGGCAGCTAAAGCGGCGGACATTGTTATTTTAGTATTAGGCGGTAATAGCACAAGATTATATCAAGATACCTTTGAAAACAATGGTGCGGTAAAAGCAAATCAAGAAAACCAAATGAATTGTGGGGAAAACATTGATTTAGCTTCATTAGAACTAGAAGGTTATCAAAACGAGCTTTTATTAGCTTTGAAAGAAGTGAATCCACACATAGTAACAGTATTGATTCAAGGCAGGCCACACGTCATAAATACGGTTCTAAAGCATTCTCAAGCAGTTTTAGCAAGTTTTTATCCTGGTAGTAGAGGCGGTGAGGGAATTGCTGATGTCTTGTTTGGAGATTATAATCCAAGTGGGCATTTAAGTGTTTCTATACCGCAACATGTAGGACAATTACCTTGTTATTACAATCATAAACATAATGGAGCACAAAAAGATTATGTTGACATGCCCGGTGAAGCGCTGTTACCTTTTGGTTATGGCTTAAGTTATTCACAATTTATTTATCGAGATATCAAGGTACCTAAAGCCATTAAAATAACCGATTTACTTGAAAATGGAATTGATTTGCAGTTAGAAATATACAATAACAGTACCTATGATGGTGAAGATGTAATACAAGTTTATTTAAAGGATCATCAGGCTTCAGTTGTTTCTAGAGTAATTGAACTTAAGGCTTTTAATAAAGTAAAAATTCAAGCCTATCAATCAAAACAGATAAGTATTCATTTAACTTCAGATGCTTTTGCTATTTGGAATTATGAAATGAAATATCTTGTTGAACCAGGTGATGTTTCAATTTGTATCGGAGTCGATTCTAAGCATTATCAAGAATTTAAGCTTACTCTTGTAAAATAAATATAGTATTAGTCATTTTATTATTATCTAATAAAAATATACTTTATTAATTTAAAATTCACATAAGAAGAGTAAGGTAAATGTAAAAATATGGTAAAGTTTGGTGAATGAAATTTTTGTTTTAGGTCTATTTATATGCTAGAATAAATAGAAATAATAAGAAGAAAGATGGTTGTGATGATAGAAAGAATAATACAGTTAATTACATTTAAAGAAGTGATTGGATCATTGATGATATTTATTGCAGTTTTGATCGTAGCCTCAATTATTTGGGGAAATCGAACTTTTTCTGTGAAGACATTAAATCAAATGATTTTTCATTTAAAAGTTCCTATGGATGGTACAGATGATGGAATTTATACTGACTGGTTTCTTCATACAGTTCCTCAGAGTTTTGTAATTGTTGCATTCACAGAAATAATCGTTTTTAATCTACCTTTACCAGCATTTCATATATATTTAATAGCGCATATATTTGCAATTGGTTGTTTTGCAATTATTGGTTCTTTGCTCTTTGCTTTGTATAATTATCAAATTTTTGGATATGTTTTTGATATGCTTAGAAAAACACAATTATATGAAGAACATTATGTTGATCCCAAAGGGGTAACGTTAACTTTTCCAAGCTGTAAACGAAATATTATTCATATCTATTTAGAATCTATCGAAAATGCTTATTTAGCAAAAACATCGGGTGGTGGTCAAGATGTTTCTTATATGCCTGAACTTGATGCATTAGCGAATCAAAATATTAACTTTTCTCATCATAACCAAATCGGTGGAAGTTTGACCTTAGAGGGAACACAGTGGACGATTGCTTCAATGGTTGGACAAGAAGCAGGAATTCCGCTGTTAGTACCATTTAATTCAAAATCATATAATGATAAATCGAATTTTTTTAGTGGTGTTTATACACTTGGTGAAATTTTGGAACAGCATGGTTATATAAATGAAATCATGATGGGTTCTGATAGTAATTTTGGGTGTACATCAAATTTTTATAAACAACATGGTAACTATTATATTTCCGATTACAATACCGCAGTTGAGGAAGGAAGAATTGCTAAAGATTATTTTGTTTTTTGGGGTTATGAAGATAAAAAGTTATTTGAGTTTGCTAAAGCGGATATTACTAAATTGGCTAAAAGTGGTAAACCTTTTAATATGGAGCTAGTCACGATTGATACGCATACACCTGATGGGTATGTATGTGAAGATTGTCAGCATAAATATAAAAGCCAATATGCAAACGTAATTGCCTGTCAATCAAAACAAGTGAATAATTTTATAAATTGGTGCAAGAGCCAGCCATGGTATGAAAATACAACTATAGTTATTACTGGTGATCATAATAGTATGTCAGAAAAGTTTTTTACTAATCTTGATCACGATTATGTTCGGACACCATACAACTGCTTTATTAATAGTGCAGTTACTACAAAATTTAATAAAAACCGAAAATTTTCAATTATTGATATGTATCCTACTATTTTAGCAGCAATAGGGGTAAAAATAGATGGAAACAAATTAGGTTTAGGAGTTAATCTTTTTTCTGGTGAGAAAACTTTGATTGAACAATATGGTTATAGAAAGATTAACCAAGAGGTCAAAAAGAAATCTAGATATTATCGTCATAAGTTAATTGGTGATGATATAAAAGAATGTGAACAAAAAGAATTAAGTAAACGAAGTGATTAAAATCGTACACTAAAAATAGTGTACGGTTTTAATCGTTTTTTATTTAAAAACATTGACTATACGCTTAGACAATAGTTTAGAGTAAAGGAAGAAAAGGATATTATTAAAGCATCTTTTTAATAAAAAAGGAGGGATTGGGATGCTGCAGATTTCTTTACAGATGCTATGGAAAGAGCGAAAAAAAGCTTTAAATCTTGGAATTACAATTACAATAACTTTATGTGTATGTATTATTTTTCTCCAATTCTTTAATAATCCCATAATTAACTATTTAGTAAATATTTTAAAAGATACAACAAAGTTTTATGGTTATGAAGCAATTACTGAATACGAAGTGATGCGATTTTATGATGGAATGTATAAAGGGACAATGGTCATTATTTTATTAGTGATTTTTATTTCATTAATAATGTATTCTTGTAATTACTATAATAAAACAAATTCACGGATTGTTGGTCTATTGAAAATAATGGGGTGTCGTGATCGAGAAATTTTATTTTTCCAGATGATTCAGTTGATTGTAATCACTTTAATTAGTTATTTAATTGCTGTGGGAATTAGTTTTTTGCTGATTCCATTATGTCAGGCACTTGCTTATCTTTATATGGGGGTTAGTGAAAATATCTTTTATTATGCTTTAGAAACATATGTCGATTCTTTGCCCTTGGTACTGCTTCTATTAGTTTTTATGACTTTTATGCAAATATCGTATTCTATCCGCGGAGTTATTCCTGATTTACTTAAAAATGATGAAATCGTCTCGTTTAAGAAAAGAAGGCGAATAACGATAGTAGCTAACGTTAATTATATTGTATTATTTATTATAGGTACTTTTACTATCTACATCAGTGATTTAAATCAGGGATTGATTTTTCCAGCCGGTTTATATGTAATAGGAGCATATAATTTAGGTGTTATGTGTTTTCCTAACTTATTAGAAAAGTGGATTAAATTAAAGAATATTGATGCTAAAGAAAGTCTAATTTTTAATAACTTTATTTTGAATCTGCAGCAGATGAAATCAGTTATTTTAATGTTTGTATTATCTTCTGCAATCTTATTAACAATGATGTGTACTAATCTTGATGATTTACAGTATACGATCTTATTTCAATTGGGGTATGTGCTAACAAATATTGTTTTAAGCTTTACATTGATTAATCGTTTTAGAATTAATCAAATTAATAAAAAGCAATATTATCGTAATTTAAGTCGATTAGGTCTTAATTATGAAGAAATCAGATATATGACAAAAAAAGAAAAAACATTGATGTATGAAATGATTGCGGTCTTATCATTGGTATATTTATCAAATTTAAATATTGCTTTTGTCTATCGTGATAAAATGGGAGTTTTGTCTGCATTATTTCTTATATTAGAGCTTATTATTCCATTGTTTATTTCATATCGAGTTGCTGTATATCAAGAGGAAATGAGGATAAGAAAATGGAAGAAATAATTAAAGCGGCTAATTTAAAAAAAGTGTATGGCTTAGATACACCATATCCTAAAACGGCATTAAATGGAGTTTCAATTTCAGTAAATAAGGGGACTTTTGCATGTATTATGGGGACTTCAGGTTCTGGTAAAACAACATTGATAAATATTCTATCAACAATTGATGAGGCTACTTCAGGAAAATTATTAATCTTTGATCAGAATATAGTTGGGTTGTCGGATAAAGAAAAAGCAAATATTAGAAAGAGATATATGGGATTTATTTTTCAAGATTATAATTTGATAGATTCTTTAAAAGTAATTGACAATATTTTATTTTCTTTAAAACTTAATAAAAAGAATATTATCAATGAAGCAGAAATCAAGCAAATAATTAGCAGTTTAGGTATTGAAGAACTTTTAGATAAATACCCTTTTGAATGTTCAGGGGGTCAACAGCAGCGAATTGCAATTGCTCGTGCACTTGTATGTAAGCCAAAAATTCTTTTTGCTGATGAGCCGACAGGGAACGTAGACAGTATTAGGGCTAAGCAATTAATGGAGTATTTTACAGAGATTAATCGTAAATATGGTATTACGATTGTTATGGTTACTCATGATTGCTTGGTTGCATCATATGCATCAGAAATGTATTATGTTGAGGATGGGAAGATAATTAATCATATTTTTAAAGGGAACGATTCTTTTGAGAAATTTTATAATCGAATTGCAAGGATATCAATGCAAATTAAATTGTAAACTAAAAGGGTAGCATTTTTTGCTACCCATAAGAGTTTAACGAGCTTTTTGTAAAGCTTTTTTTAGTTTGAAATCATCGATAAAACGAAGTGGAGTTTCATAGGTTCTTTGTCCATAAACAAATCTTAATTTTTTTGCTTTTGGATATGAAACACGTTTAATTTTACGATAATCCAGTTTGATCTTACCGATCATCATTTGACGGTGCCCAACTAAGATGATTTGCTGTAAAAGAAAACCAATCGCTAGTGTTCCGATCGTTAAGACATTTAGTGGTAAATATAGGTCGTCTAATTTATTGTTGATTAGCGCTAATACCATTAAAGCAACGCTCCCCACAAATAAGGCAATATAGAAAATTGTTAGGCCAATGTAAAAATATTTACCAGTATTGCTTAGACATGATGATAGGGTACTATCATCTTTTTTTGCGCGATACATTGCTACTGCTAAAGAAATATTTGTGTATGTAAACCATAATAAGGCTAAAAATACCAAAAAAGGTAATACATTTGTAATAATATCCATTAGTCATACTCCTTCTTTCAATATCTCTATTATACTAGAAAATCATGAATTAGCCTATATAAAAATTGATAAAAGTTTAATAATCATCATAAATTTTAGTGAAAAAATAATAGCCTGAGTACTGAAACAGGCTATTTTGCATAATTTTGTGCGTAATATTCATCATATGTTAAATTACTAGCAGTCACTTTTTTAGCTAAATCTTTTCCTAAATAGCGAAGATGCCAAGATTCGTAGCTATATCCGGTAAGTGTATCTTTGTTTTCTGGATAGCGAATAATAAAGCCGTAGTTAGCTAGTTGTCCAAGAAACCACTGATATTGGGGATGCTTTATAACGTCTTCAAAACTGTAATTATCAAGTGCAATATCACAAGCTAGACCGGTCGTATGTTCGCTATGACCGGGGCGGCTACAAGTTTGGTCAGCTTTAGCAACGCTGTATGTATTCACCATATGATTATAGATTTCGGTTTGCCAGGTTGTCGAACGATAGCCACTAACGACGTATAGATTAAAGCCTTTAGTTTTACATGCTTCTTTTAATGCAATAAAATCATCATAAACAACTTTTCGCATCTGATGTTTTCGATATTTATAGGCAGGATCGCTTGTATTGGCATAAGTATCATTGATGTAAATAAGATCGTCGGGAGTGAAGTTATCATCTAATTTATAATATTTATTTACGATTGTATTTAATTCTAATGGCTTATTTTGAGGAATGATTACTTCATAGAAAGGATAATCAAGATTCATGTTAACTCGGGTAATTATTTCTTCTGTCGAAAGATCGGGATTAGTTTTTTGATAGTTTTCATAACGTTCTTTTAACGAAGTTTGATAATATTGGGGATCGTTATTAACTGTTTTTTTCGGTTGCTTTTCTTCTGTTTTGGTTGAATTACTAGGCAAGAACCAGTAGATTATAGTACCGGCAATAATAAGGGGAATAAAAACTAATAATACTTTCTTTTTATTTAAGCGTTTTTTATTCATGGATTTAGTCCTTTATAGTTATTTTATCACCAATAACATCTCTTGTTTTGGCTTTGTATTGCTGAATAATGTTAGGTTTATCATGTAAAACAAAATGTTTAGCTAATTTATCATCTGGATATTTTGCAAGAGGATAAACTTCAACAGTATTATCACCGAAATGATTGATTAGTGGTGTCCAGGTAATGTCATCTATAAAAATTTTAGCATCTTTTTTAATAAAGTTTAATGATAACATCCCTTCTAATTGTGTATCTTGAGTTTCCATTGTACTTAAAAAATTTCCTAAACTGTAAGCAATGAGTGTTTTATTCCCACTTTGGCCATTCACCCATGTAACAGGTTGAATGATATGAGGATGAGTTCCGATTACTAAATCAACTCCTAAATCAGCAAATAATTGAGCATACTCTTGTTGTTTAGCAGTTACTTCCGCCTCATTTTCATCACCCCAATGGGCAGAGACGATTATTACGTCTGCTTGTTCTTTGGCTTTTTGAACATCTGCTTTGATTGCTGCTGTATCCTCCAATAAGGGTACAGCATAGGCAGTTTGTTTTAACAACTTATAAGGATTAGTATTATATTCATTGAGACTTTGGGTATAAGATAAAAGTGCAAATTTGATACCGTTTTTTTCAATGATCCTAATTGTATCACGATCACTTTGGCTATCGTATGTACCAGTATAAATAATATCTTGATATTGGCGCCAAGTCTGAGAAGCCGCTTTAACACCTTCAAAATCACGGTCGAAAGAATGATTAGTAGCACCATTGATCATATTAAACCCAGTGTCAATTAAATTTTTAGCTAATTCACTTGGTGAATTAAAAGCCGGATATCCTGTAATTTTTAAGGTATCACCACCTAAAATTGTTTCTTGATTAATAAAAGCAAGATCAGCATCTTGAATATATTTTTTTATATGTTTATAGCAAGGGGTAAAGTCATATGTACCGTTAGTGCTGGCATATTGAAAAACACGCTCATGAATAATATTATCACCAACAGCAACCAGAGATACAGTATCATAGCTTTCTTTTTTTGCTTTAGCTTGCTTATTTTTTGTAACACCGTTTGAATTATTAAATAATGGTAAGATAGTTAAATTGATAATAAGTGCGATTATTATGATTAAGCAGATTATTACCAGTGATGCAAAGGCTACCCTCTTTTTATTGATCTTCTTCATATGATTACCTCTATACAATAGTTTTAATTTGTTTTATTATATAGTTATTATATACTGATATTTATATTTTAGTATAAAAAAAAGGAGATATTATGGAGAATATTGTTTCTTATTGCGATTTAACAATTGAATGTCAAGAAGCTGATTATCAAGGAAACTATCGAATCTCATCTTTATTATCCAAGTTATCAGATTTAGCAACTAAAAATGCTGTTGAAGTAGGAATATGGAGGCCGGAGTTAGGGGAACGATTTGGTTTTGTTTTAGCTAAAGAAACATTAATTTTAAAAAGACCAATTAAGATAGATGAAAAAATAAGATTAAAAACTCGTGCCGCAGCCTGTAAAAGAATCCAGTTCACACGTAACTATTGGGTTGAAGATGAAAACGGTGATGAAATAGCATCAGTATACTCATTATGGACTTTAATAGATTTAGAAAAACGAAGAATTACTAAACCTGATAAAGCAGGAATTATAATGCCAGAAATCAAGTCTTATGATTATACGATCGAAGAATATCATGAAATTATTAAAGAACTGCCATTGGATTATGTCATGGAACGTCAAGTTTTATATAGTGATGTTGATGTAAATCAACATATGAATAATAGTCGTTATATTGAATGGGCATTTGATGCTGTGGGTCTAAGAATATTTGAACAACATTATTTTAAAGAAGTAAGTATTTTATATAAACAAGAAATGGCTCCGGGAACAATTGCTAAAATATATCGTTATTTTGATGATAAATATGTTAAAGTTGTTTTCAAATCTATTGATGATAGTGTTATATATTTTGAAATGGGTGGCTATTTAGATAATTTTTGATAAAATTTTCATTATATGAAAATTGATTTTCACTATTTGAAAACTATTAATAAGATATTATGGTATTATAAACGTGTCCCAAATATCTATAATAGTATTCGTTTTCCCGTATAGAATACAGATATTAAAAAAAGCTCTTGTCCCAAAGGGCTTTTTTATTTTTACAAAACAGATCTTACAATTATTTTGATGCAAAAAGCGATAAATAGAAAAATTTTCAGCTTCAATTTTTTCATCAAGAACTAATTTTTTGGTAAATAATGAATTTTATGAATATAAGGCTCACTGCCAAGACAGTAAGTTAGCTCAATTTTTAAACATTTAGAATCATAAGCTGAATATAATTCAGCTTGAGGAGATAACATGATTAAATAAAATTTTATATCTTCTTTTTTAGTTGCAAACCATTTTTATTAAGAATGCTAGAAAAAGATTGTTTATTGATTAAAGAATTAGAGATAATCGTAGTTCTCTTACCGTTTTTTACGGTTTATCACATCATTATGATGATGAATATCTTATTAATTATGCTGCTATATTGGGGGTGTTGGCTCGTAAGACTTAAGGCGACAGTCCGGTTATAGGTTGTAATGATATTGAGGAGTATCTTAAATATGATAGCAGTGGCACTAAACGAGAGAATTAAAGTCATCTTAATTTTAGTTCTTTTTCTTATCTAATTAGTGACGAACTTGGACATAATAACGTATAATGGAGATATGGAAAGAAGGTGGCATGATGATTTTAGATTATCCAAAAATTTATAAAGAGAAAGAATTGATTGGTCAGGGTGGTAATCAAGATTGGTTTGCTGACTCTTGGGCTCGTAAAGCTGGTTGTGCAAGTGTTAGTGCTACTGATATTTTTATCTATTATACGAAAAGAGAACGTGAATTTGATAAATCAACGTATTTAGACTACATGAATGAAATGTTCAAGCTGATGGAACCTGGTAAGCGTGGATTTCCGTATGTCTTTTTATATGCAAGACGATTGAGTAAATTGTTAAATAATTGTGAGTATCGTATTTTTAGACGTCCAAGACTTTATGATGCTAGTGAAATTGTTAAAGAGAGTATTGAGCATGGTAATCCTTTAGGATTATTGATCTTAACACATCGACGTCGTAAGATTCGAGATGATTTATGGCACTGGGTAACGATTGTCGGTTACGAAGAAACTAAAAAGGGTCTAGATATTATCTTTTTAGATTGTGGTGATGAAAAAAGGATTCCTGCGCGGATTCTTTTTGAAAAAAGTCGTTTTAATGTTGTTAAGATGGTTCGTTTTTTTTATCGATAAAAATAGTATTAAATAACGAAATATTTTGATGAAATAATGATTTAATATAATGCAAAGAAACACTATAAAAATTTAATAGGTTCTCTTGAAATATGTTGTTAGGGGAATCATGATATCTATTTGGAGATAACAGAAGACCGATGAAATTATTAATCAGCTATATAATTATAATTAACTTGATGATGATATTATTATATGGAATTGATAAGTATAAAGCAATTCATCATCATTGGCGAGTTTCTGAGAAGATACTATTAATAGGCGCTTTGTTTGGTGGTTCACTAGGAGCGATATTAGCGATGTATGGATTTAATCATAAGACTAGGAAAAATATTTTTAAGTATGGAATACCTTTACTTCTAGGACTTCAAATCATACTGATAATAAAAATAAGCATCGGTTAATCGATGCTTGTTTGATATATTGTTATTTTAATATCAATTGTAATATCTAATCGTTCTAATTCATCAAGAACGCCCCGGCGTTCTTTTTTTATATGGTAATAATGGGGGGTCATCTTTAGTAAATTTAAAGCATCTTCACGATTATCAATTTTTACTTGATGAACTAGATCATAGCTTTCAATTGTTTCAAAATCTAAACGAATATATTTGTCACTTTTAACTTTGATTTCATCATATATTAATTCTTTTATTTCAATTAGATGATTTGGGTTGGCAGTTACATGGATAATATAACCACCCTTTTTTAAAGTACGTTTCAGCTCATCTTGATTTACGACTGTAAATAGAGCTGTGATAAAGTCTAATGAGTGATCAACGATAGGCAAGTTCTTACTATTACCGACAAGCCAATAAACATCTTTAGTATATTTAGTGGCCATATTGATAGCTTCTTTAGATATATCTAATCCATAAATAGTGTCTAGGCTAAAGATTTCTTTTAATCCTCGAGTATAATATCCTTCACCGCAACCGAGATCAAGTATATCTAGTGGGGTATCATCACGATATTTTTTTATACAGTCAATAACTGATTTTAAAATGACATCATAATATCCTTTAGTTAGATATGCTTTGCGGGCAACTAAACTTTCTTTACTATCACCAGGGTTATTTGTAGCTTTATCAGGATTTAATAACAAATTTAAATATTTAGTTTTAGCTAGATCATAGCAATGATTATTGGCACATTTATATGAATTTCCTTCTTGAACGATTGATTCATGACATTTTGGACACGCTAATTTATGCATAATTTCACCTCGGAGTTATTATACCATAAATATAATCTGTGGTATAATTTATTCTTAAAGGAGGGATAGTTTTTGATTTTAACCGTAATGATGGTAGTAATTGCTATCTTGATCAATATATTTATTGCATATCATTTTAAAAAATATTTAAATAAGCATAGAGTTGTTGCAGCAGTAATTATTGTTTTAGTTGCTGTAAGTGTAAGTATTGAAATGATAATTTTAGGATTTTTAATCAATTTGTGTATTTGTTTGATAATTGCGGATTTAATTTACCCGCTTATATTTAAGACAAAATTGAAAAGACCATATCAAAAAGTTTATCTTATTGGAGTACTTATTTGTAGTTTAAGCTTGAGTGTTTATGGGATATATAATGCAAATAATATTGTAATCACAAATTACCAAGTAAGTATTAATAAGGAATTTAAGGATAAAAAGATCATGGCACTTTCCGATATTCACTTGGGAACAGCTGTTAAAACAGTAGATCTAAAACAGCTTGTTACGCAAGCTGAGAAAATTAAACCAGATATGATTTTTTTAGTTGGGGATGTTTATGATGAAAATACCAGTAGCGATGAAATTGATGATTCGATGAAAATATTCACCCAGTTAGCTAAATCCTATCCAGTCTATTATGTAATTGGAAATCATGAAGTTGGTTATAGTAGTTCCCCATTAAAAGAATATAACATATTAGAACGATTGCAATTGGCAGGAGTCAATACTTTAAATGATGAATATGTTGAATTTGAGGATATAAATATTGTAGGACGTCAAGATTATAAGATTAAAAAGCGAAAACCTGTAGAACAGATTATTAACGGGATGAATCAGAATAAACCAGTGATCTTATTAGATCATCAGCCTCGCTCATTAGAGGAAAATAAAAAGCTAGGAATTGATTTGATGATCTCTGGTCATACTCATGCTGGACAAGTATTTCCGATGTTACCGCTTTGGAATCTTTTAGGAATTAATGAGATGAATTATGGTTATCGTCATGATGATAATTTTAATGCGATCGTTTCTTCGGGAATGGGGACTTGGGGGTTTGCCATGAGAACTAGTAAAAATTGCGAGATTGTAGTAATTGATTTGATTAGTAAATAAGAACATAAAAAACTAAACAGATTTTGTAATGTATTACTATTTTTGAAGCTTAAGTGTGCGAAAAAAGAAGTGATTTCAAATGATCTTAGTTTAGTTTTTTATTGACAATAGTGAGATAATTTAAGATTATTTTGTGATATAATTTACTAAGGAGATGATTTTATTATGAGCTGGTTTGTTTTAATGGAGATGACTTTGGTAGCAGTTATGACAGTATATCTTGCTTATCATACACATTTGGTTTTTGCTAAAGCAAAATATCGAAAGATTATTACAACAGTTATTATTGGAATTTTAATCGGCTTGTGTTTATATAATTTGATTTTCTTTGGTTTTTTGGCTAATGCATGTATTTGTTTTGTAATCTTTGATATTATTAATTTAATTTTATATAAAACTAGATTTAATCGTTATTTTAAATTTATTTATCAACGGGGAATGGTTGCTTTGGCTGCCAGTGTTATTTTAAGTTTTTATGGAATTTATAATGCTAAAAATACTGTTATTACTACGTATGATGTAATAATCAATAAATCTTTTGTAGATAAAAGCCTAATGGTAGTTTCTGATATCCATTTAGGAACAGTTGTCACTAAGGCGGATTTAACAGAGCTTAGTGAACATGCTGAAGCTATTGCTCCAAGTGGGATTATTCTACTTGGTGATATCTATGATGAAGGGACCACCCAAGATGAATTTGATTATTCATTACAGGTATTTAAAATATTGGCTAGTAAATACCCTGTTTATTATATTGAAGGAAATCATGAAATTGGTTTCCAAGGTGGCTCACCACTTAGGGAATTTAATATTGTTAAGAAATTAAAAGAAATAGGGATTAAGGTATTGTTGGACGATGTTACTAAATTGGATGATATTTATTTAATTGGGCGTAAAGACTATGTTGTAAAAAAGCGAGAAGCTTTAAAAGATTTGACGGAACCTTTAGATACTTCTAAACCGCTTATTTTATTGGATCATCAGCCACATGATTATGAATTAAATGAACAATTGGGAATTGATTTACAATTATCAGGTCATACTCATGCTGGACAAATATTTCCTTTAAATTTCTTGTTTAGTTTTATTAGGGTTAATGATTTGAACTATGGAATTGAAGTAAATAATAATTTTCATGGGATCGTGACCTCAGGAATGGGCGGCTGGGGATATGCAATGAGAACTGCAAAACACAGTGAAATAGTAGTTGTGAATTTAAAAAGCTCCTAGATATAATAAGCTCTGTTGTTAAAACAACTTAAAGGGCATTACAGCTAGGAACTGTTTGATTTGAAGTATTTTAGTATTACCTTTGTTTATTGTGAATTTGATAATTAACGAATATGTGTTTTTCCGTTAATATAATCAATTTCTAATTCGATGATATTAGTTGTATCGACCATCTTATCATTGTATGGGTGTTCTGGCGCTAAATGGCTGACTATTTCTAATAGTGCAGCTTTTTTTGTCTCAAACTCAGTTACTTCATGAACTGTTCCAAAGACAGCGACGGAATTATGGTTATGAGTTCCTGCTTTTAAATTAATACCTAGATCTTCAACTATAAGATAAGTGGCACGCTGTTCAATGCTGTTTAGTTTATAGCCGCTTTTAGCACAGTGAAAAAAAATACGGTTATCAACAATGATGTGATTTAAAGCTACACTATAAGGTAGTCCTTCATGGGTGAATGATAAAACACCGTAATGAATTTTATCCATGATTTTATAGCATTGATTTAAAGAAATTAACTGCTTGTTTTTTCTGTTTTTAGTCGGTAGAGAAAAAGCTAATAATGATTCGAAATCATCTTGATAGTGCATTGTTATGCAGTTATTGATTGTCTGAATAGAACATTCATTTTTAATGATTGCCAAGTAATCAGTGTTTAAGTCACGTAATTGTGAACGAGTGAAAATGTAGATTAGGTCATCTTGATATAAATCTTTTATTTTATCCATTGCTATTCTCCTTTGATAAAGTTAGTATTATTATATCATGATTATACAGTTTATCTTAGAAAAATGGAGGAATTATCAATGACGAAAATTAGGCTTGCTGTTGCAACAGCTGATGATGCTGCAAGGTTATTGGAAATATATCGACCTTATGTACTAACAACAGCAATCACATTTGAATATGAAGTACCAACTTTAGAAGAATTTAGGGCAAGAATTGTTTCAACTTTAGAAAAGTATCCGTATCTTGTTGCTAAGCTTGATGATAAGATAGTAGGCTATGCTTATACATCCGCATTTAAAAGTCGGGCTGCATATCAGTGGGCTGTAGAAACATCGATTTATATTGACCTTGATTATAAAGGTGGAGGAATTGGCAGTATGTTATACCATAAATTAGAAGAAATTACGAAACAGCAAAATATTATTAATTTAAATGCTTGTATTACTGCTGGGAATCCAGAAAGTATTGTGTTTCATGAACATTTTGGTTATCAAAAGGTGGCTTATTTTACTAAATGCGGCTATAAGTTTAATCAATGGCATGACATGATCTGGATGGAAAAAATGTTAGGAGAGCATCCAGGCAAACCAGCACCAGTGATTCCTTTCGGGAAGTTATATAAACATCTCTCAATTTAAAAATAACAAACTTTTCAAAACTAAGTAAACACGCTATAATTATAAAAATAACAATGGAGGTAGTTGAAATGGGATTGTTTGGTAAGAAGAAAAAGACAGTTGATTTGCAACAGGTATTTAAAGATAAATATAAAGATATTAATCAAATTGTAAATGATGCTAATAATGAGTTAGATTTAGAAATTCAAATCTCGTTATTAGAATTAGCATATGATAAATATAATGATCTTTTAGATTTAATTGATCAAGGTGTTGATTTTGATAAAGCACATTTTTTATCAATGCAGCAGGATTTGAAAAAGCAAATTGATTTATTGAAAGGTTTATAAAATGAAAATAAAAACATATCATAAAGATTTTGATTATACATATACTCTTGGGGTTTTTGAAACGATTGAATTATTAGAGAATAAACCAGAATTGGTGATGCGTGTTTATCTCAAAAGTAACTCTTATCAAAATAAGGGTGTTAAGATTATTGAGAATTTATGTCAACAAAATAAAATTGAATTAATTGAAAGTGATAATACAATTAATAAATTAGCGAAAAAAGATAATTGTTTTGCTATTGCAATCATTAAGAAATATACGATGGATTTAGAAGATGCTAATCATGTTGTTTTAGTTAATCCCGGAGATATGGGAAATATGGGGACGATTATTAGAACTATGTTAGGTTTTAATTATACTAATTTAGCGATTATTCGTCCTGGAGTCGATGTTTTTGATCCACGAGTAATTAGGGCATCGATGGGGGCTTTGTTTAATATTAATTTTGAATATTTTAATAGTTTTGATGAATATCTAACTAAATACCCTGAACGTGAAGTCTATCCATTGATGTTAAAAGGAGCTAAAAATATTCATCAGATTACTGCTGCAAATAATAAACATTCATTGGTTTTTGGTAATGAGAGCAGCGGACTGCCAGATGATTATTTAAAATATGGGCAAAGTGTATTTATCCCTCATAGTGATAAAATTGACTCACTAAATTTATCCATGGCATTAGGAATCACGTTATGCCACTTTTCAATGATGGAATTCAAAGATAAACAGGTATTGCGATAATAAGTGGATTATAAGGAGATTGTAAGAATGTATGATTTTGATAAAATAGTCAAACGTAGAAATACAAAATGTATTAAATGGGATACTTGGAAAAAAGAAGGAAAACCGAAAGATATTTTACCTTTATGGGTTGCTGATATGGATTTTGAAACCTTGCCAGAAGTTACTGAGGCAATTATTGAGCGCGCTAAACATGCAGTGTATGGGTATTCAATGGCTGGCGATGATTATTATGAGGCGGTTTGTAATTGGATGAAGCGTCGCCATCAATTAGATATAAATGCAGATAATATTGTAACAACAACGGGGGTAGTAACAGCGCTTAAAATCGCTGTTAATGCTTTTACAGCTCCCGGTGATGCTATTATCATTAATAAACCAGTGTATTATCCATTTGATTTTTCTATTGATGAAAATCAACGTAAGAAAATTGAATGTCCGATGATGTTTACTGGTCAAACATACGAACTAGATTTTAATTTGTTTGAGCAGTTGATTATTGATAATGATGTGAAAATGTTTATTTTATGTAATCCGTATAATCCAATAGGAAAAGTTTGGAATAAAGAAGAATTATTTAAATTAGGTAATATTTGTAAGAAACATAATGTACTGGTAGTCAGTGATGAAATTCATCAAGATTTTATTTATAAGGGGAATAAGCACCTTCCTTTTGTTAATGTTGATGCCTCATTTAAAGAATTTACAATTATTTGTACAGCACCAAGTAAGACTTTCAATCTGGCGGGTTTACAGACGTCTAATATATTATTTTTTAATCATAAATTAAAAGAAAAGTTTATTAAGGTTAAAAGTTCACTAGGATTTCCGGTGGAACCAACAATTTTTGGTATTGAAGCGTGTAAAGCAGCTTATAATCATGGTGATAAGTGGGTTGATGAATTAGTGGCTTATCTTGATGGCAATATTAAATATCTTGATGGTTTTTTAAAGAAAAAACTACCAATGCTCAAAATGATTAAACCTCAGGGGTTATATCTTGTTTGGGTTGATTTTAGTGCTTTGCAAATGACGCACGAGGAATTAGAAGCATTTATGGTCAATGAAGCTAAATTATGGCTTGATGAAGGATATATTTTTGGTGTTGGTGGAGCAGGTTTTGAGAGATTTAATTTAGCGATGCCGCGCTGTTTATTAGTGCAGGCTCTAGATAATTTATATCAAGCGTTAAAGAATAGACAGCTAATATAAAGATCACCGGTGGTGGTCTTTTATTTTTTTTATAATAAATTATTATTGACATAATAATAAAATGTAATATAATAAAACCGTATCAAACCTTGTTTGATATAATGAGCGCAGATTTAATATGTTATCTTTAGAGATTGATTTTTTAATTGTTCTCCAAATAGTTTAATAATTCAATCTTTTATAGATAAGGAGAAAATGTAGTTGATGTTATGTCCCGCCAGTAGCAACAAGTTTCCCACTGCTATTCATCGTGTATATCTATTTTTTAGTGATGTAGCATCATTGATGCTGCATTTTCTTTATTTTCTAAAAAAGAAATCGCTTACGACTCAGATAATGGGGTAAAAATATAGGAAATAGGCAAAAAAACTTTGTGTTACTATGGAAATTTCAATTAAATAATAGTAATATATAGGAGTAAAAAGAAAAGGAGAAATTTTATGGGATTAGTATCAGCAACAGAAATGTTAAATAAAGCAAAAGAAGGACATTATGCAGTTGGTCAATTTAACATTAACAACTTAGAATGGACAAAATCTATTCTTTTAACTGCAGAAGAATTAAAAGCTCCAGTAATCTTAGGAGTATCTGAAGGTGCTGCTAAATATATGACTGGATTCAAAACTGTATCAGCAATGGTATCAGCAATGGTAGATTCTTTAGGAATTACTGTACCAGTAGCTTTACATTTAGATCATGGTAGCTATGAAGGAGCTAAAGCTGCTTTAGAAGCTGGTTTCTCTTCAATCATGTTCGATGGTTCTCATTATGGAATTGAAGAAAATATTGAAAAAACAAAAGAAATCGTTGAATTATGTCACTCAAAGGGTGTATCTGTAGAGGCAGAAGTTGGATCAATTGGTGGAGAAGAAGACGGTGTCGTTGGTAAAGGTGAAGTAGCTGATCCAAAAGAATGTAAAATGATCGCTGACTTAGGAGTTGACTTCTTAGCAGCAGGTATTGGAAACATTCATGGTAAATATCCAGAAAATTGGGAAGGTTTAGATTTTGATGCATTAGATGCAATTCAAAAAGAAACTGGTAAATTACCATTAGTATTACATGGTGGAACTGGAATTCCAGAGGATATGATTAAAAAAGCAATTACTTTAGGTGTTTCTAAAATCAATGTAAATACTGAATGTCAATTATATTTCCAAGAAGCAACAAGAAAATACATTGAAGCTGGAAAAGATTTAGAAGGTAAAGGATTTGACCCTCGTAAATTATTGGCACCAGGTGCTGCAGCTATCCAAGAATGTGTTAAAGAAAAAATGGAAATCTTTGGTTGCATTGGTAAAGCTTAATTATAACTATAGTTAATGGGGATTTCACATATGTGAAATCCTTTTTTACTTTAAAGTTGCTAAAATCGTAAATATATTAGGGTGTAAAGGAATACTTTCAGTTAATAAAAAGATGATTGTATAACATTAATAAATTCTTTAATAATTGTATTATGAATTGAAGCATATTCATCAGTCATTTTTATGTTTGTTTATCTTTTTGCTTTAATTATTTGTAAACAGATTTGTTCTGCTTTTAATTTAATTAATCAAGGTTAGTTTGAAGTGATAATAGAGTAGTATTTTTAATGAAATATAGAAAAATTAGAAGCTATTTACATAAAGGTTTCTTTTTTTCGTTAATATTGAGTTAATATTAGTTTGGTAGATTTTTTTATGTTTTGAAAATAGAAATATATTAGATATTGTCAAAAAAATTCGAAACTTTTAAAAATACATTTTTTGGTTGTTTTTAACAATAAATTAATATATAGTAGTTACGTAGATTAAATTTTAAGGAGGACTAAAATGAGTGAAGTAATTGCCATTGAAGGTGGACACAAATTGAATGGAACTGTGGTGGTAAGCGGTGCAAAAAATGCAACGGTAGCTCTAATTCCTGCGATTGTCTTAGCAGATAGTCCTGTAACAGTATATGGGGTACCAAATATTTCTGATGTCGATGCACTAGGAGTATTGTTAAGAGAATTAAACTGTGAAGTAGATAAAAATGATGATGTGTTAGTGGTTGATCCTTCTAACTTAAAAAATATACCTTTAGTAAGTGATGCAGTTGATAAATTAAGAGCATCTTATTATTTAATGGGAGCTTTATTAGGAAAATGCAAAAAAGTGACGATGAAGATGCCTGGTGGGTGTTTTTTAGGACCACGACCAATCGATTTACATATTAAAGGATTTGAAGCATTAGGTGCAAAAGTTAGTTATAGTGATAATGGAACCTATACGATTGAAGCTGATCGTTTAGTTGGGAATAAAATTTATTTGGATTTTGCTTCAGTAGGAGCAACAATCAATATCCTGTTGGCAGCGGTTAAAGCAGAAGGAAAAACAACAATAGAAAATTCTGCAAAGGAACCTGAAATTATTGATGTTGTTAATTTACTTACGAAAATGGGAGCTAAGATTCGTGGGGCTGGAACAGATACGATCACAATTGAAGGTGTAGAAACTCTTTGTGGTTGTGATCATGAAATTATTCCTGACCGAATTGAAGCTGGGACATTTTTAGTGATGGCTGCAGCGGCAGGAGAAAAAGTAATTATTCAAAATGTTATACCTCAACATTTAGAAGCAGTAACTTCTAAACTAAAAGAAATCGGGGTTAAAATGGATATTGTTGGTGACAGTATTATTGTTCATGGCGGCCTTGATAATTTAAAACCAATTGATATTAGGACACAGGTATATCCTGGTTTTGCAACCGATTTACAACAACCGCTAACAGCGTTATTAACTCAATGTCAGGGAGCTTCACAAGTAGTTGAAACGATTTATCCTGAACGCTTTGGACATTGTTATCAGCTGAATTCAATGGGAGCAAAAATTGATCAAGAAGAAGCAATGTGTTATATTAATGGTCCTACGCCATTACATGGAGCACGTGTTTATGCGACAGATCTACGTTGTGGTGCAGCGTTGATCGTGGCAGCTTTAATGGCTGATGGTGTTACTGAAATTGGAAATGTTTATCATATTGATCGCGGCTATGAAAATATTGATCATAAGTTAATTTCACTTGGAGCTGTGATTACTAGACGTCAAGTCGAAGATTAGTGATTAATTTAAAAAAATGACTTGAAATCTAGATATTTTAATGTTATTATACTAAAGCAACTTACTTTGTAGCTATATGCTATAAGGCGGAAGGAGATTGATATTTATGAAAAAAGGAATTCATCCAGATTACAAAAAAGTAAAAATCGTTTGTACTTCTTGTGGAAACGAATTTGAAGGTGGATCAGTTTTAGACGAAGTACGTGTTGATACTTGTTCAAACTGTCATCCATTCTATACTGGTAAACAAAGATTTGCTAGTGCTGATGGACGTGTTGATAAATTCAATAAAAAATACGGACTTAAATAATTACACAAGTAAAGGAGCGCAAGCTCCTTTTTTGCAGCAAAAAAGACTTATGAAGATTCATAAGTCTTAAAATTCTAAATGTCTACGGGTTCGCTTCATTAAAATAAAAGAAGTCACTGCAGAGAAAATTTCCGCAATCGGGAAACATAGCCAAATTAAGTCTAAGTTACCTGTTAATGATAATACATAAGCACAAGGTAATAATACTAATAATTGTCTGATCAACGAAGTTAAAAGACTATATGTACCTTTACCAACAGCTTGGAAAGTTGCACTACAAACAATTGAGAAACCTGCAAAAATGAAATGAATAGCAATTATTCTTAAAGCCGGTGTTCCAATTTTTATCATTGCCTCAGAGGCGTTAAAGAAACCTAAAAGAGTTTGCGGAATTGTTTCAAAGAAGATAACACCAATGATCATCATGCCAGTAGCGTAGATCATTGCCAATTTTATTGTATCAAACATTCGTTTCTTTTGTTTAGCCCCAAGATTATAGGCAATGATTGGAATCATACCGTTATTAAGACCGAAAACAGGCATAAAGACAAAGCTTTGTAATTTGAAGTATACACCAAAAACCGCAGTAGCCGTGGTAGAAAAAGTAATTAAGATAGTATTCATACCAAAAGTCATGACACTACCGATAGACTGCATGATGATAGATGGGATTCCTACTGAATATATTTGCTTAACAATATGAGCATTAGGTCGAAACCTTTTAAATTTAAAATGAATATCATGATTAAATTTAAGATTGAAAAATAGAGCTAAAAGACAAGCAATGATTTGACCGGTTATTGTCGCAAGTGCAGCACCAGCGACACCCATTTTAGGAAAGCCACATAAACCAAAAATAAAAATAGGGTCTAAAATTATATTGATTATGGCACCTAATCCCTGAGTAACCATAGTAAACAGGGTTCTTCCAGTTGCCTGTAATAATCGTTCAAATAGAAATTGACAAAACAATCCAATTGAACAGCCAACTACGATCATTGAATATTGGGTACCGGCATTAACAATTTCAGTATTAGTTGTTTGAACATTAAAAAAGAGGTTAGACAATGTTAGTCCGGCGATCATAAATATAACCGCCGTGACAAGAAAAATAAATACTGAATTGACTGCTGTCTGGTTAACATGATCTTGATTCTTCTCACCTAAACTACGTGACAATAAAGCATTGACGCCAACTGCAGTTCCCCCGGCAAAGGCAATCATCAAGTTTTGCAATGGAAATGCTAAAGAAACAGCAGTTAAAGCGTTTTCGCTTATTTGGGCAACAAAGACACTATCAACGATATTATACATTGCTTGAACTAACATTGAGATAATCATTGGTAGAGACATTGAAATTAGCAGTTTGTTGACCGGCATTGTTCCCATCTTATTTTCTTGGGTCACTATTTTTCTCCTTTTAAAAACAAATCAGCAATGATCGTTGCGACTTCGTCGATTCCTAAATCACTGTTAATCGTTAAATCGAAATTTTTTAAATGACCCCATTTTTTTGTTGTATAGTAATTGTAATAATTACTCCGACCTTTGTCTCTTTTAGTAACGTATTTTTTATAATCATCATGTACTTCTTGATAATCCTCTTTAACTCGGCGAATTCGTGATTCTAGTGGTGCATGAATAAAAATAGATAAAACATCATCATAATCCTCAAGGATATAATCAGCACATCCATTAACAATGATACATGAATCATGATTAGCTAAATGACGAATGATTTTAGACTGCATTACAAAAACCTGATCATTTAGTGGTAATGAAAAAGCGGAAGATGACATTGTATACATAAAGCTAGATGATTTTTGTTCAGCTACTTTACGGATTGCATCAACATCCATTCCCATTTCGCGAGCTGCCAAGTCGATGACTTCATTATCATAGTATACAAGTCCGACTTTCTGCGCAACTTTTTGTGCAATTAAGCGTCCGCCAGAACCGTATTCTCTGGCAATAGTAATAATTCTAGGCATATTGAAAATCCCCCTTTATATTCTTATTTTATCATAAAATTTAAAATTAATGACAATATTTTCACATCCTGCTTTTTCCAAGACAAATTTATTGTTTTTGTGCATACAAGTTTGTATAATAAAACAATAAAAGGAGAAGACAATGGAATTTCATATTTTAGCAAGTGGTTCAAAAGGAAACAGTACCTTTATTTATGATAATGGTGTGGGAATATTGATTGATTGTGGGATTGCTAGAAAACAATTATTATATAAACTTGGCAATCTTGGTTTTCAAGAAAGTAATATTAATTATGTTTTATTAACACACGATCATTATGACCATAATAAAAATATTAGTATATTTGATCAAAGAATCTGTTTTTGTGGTAAAGGATGTATCAAAGGAATCGATAGCAGCCATGAAATCAAGCCATATAAAAGTTTTCAATTAGCTCATTTTGAAATCATGCCTTTAAGTATATCTCATGATGCGACAAGTCCGCTGGCTTTTATCATTACTGGTGTGAATGAATCTATTTTGTATATGACAGATACTGGTTATGTATCTCAAAAAAATCGGAAATATCTTAATAATCTAGACTATTATATTATTGAAAGTAATCATGATGTTGAGATGCTGATGGCAACGAAACGACCTTATTTTTTAAAACAGCGTATTCATGGTGATCTAGGCCATTTAAACAATGAATATAGTGCAAAGATGATGGTAGAGTTAATCGGTGATAAAACTAAAGAAATTGTTTTAGCGCATTTGAGTGAGGAAGCTAATACTAAAGAGAAGGCATTAGAAACCTATCGTAAGATTTTTAATCAAAATAATCTAGAGTTCGATAATATTAAAGTAGCTAGCCAAATTGATGTGGTCAGCGGAGGTAATTATGAAGATTAAAATAGTTTGTGTTGGGCGTTTAAAAGAAAAATATTTAGTGGCAGGAATGCAGGAATATTTAAAGAGATTGCAGGCCTATTGCAAAGTAGAAGTTTATGAAGTAGCAGATGAAAGTATACCGGATAACTGCTCACTGGCCAATGAAACATTAATTAAAGCTAAAGAAGGGCGTAAGATGCTTGATAAAATTAAGCAGGATGATTATGTTATTTTGCTAGATGTGTCGGGAACGCAAATAGATTCTGTTGAATTATCAAATAAGATGGAAAAAGCCATGATTTCTGGTAAAAGTACGATTGCATTTGTAATTGGTGGTTCACTTGGTCATGGTGAAGAAATGCTTGATCGTGCTAATTTTAGGCTAAGTTTTTCTAAGATGACTTTACCGCATCAATTGATGAGGCTAGTCTTAGTAGAACAAATCTATCGGGCATTTAAAATTATGAAAAACGAAACATATCATAAATAAGGTATTAATAAAAAAGAATATAGATGAAAAAACCTAATATTTAAATTAGGTTTTTTAGTTTCTTTTTATTTGATCTTTATATTGACTTAAACTTTCGTTAGTGTTCATTATAAAAACTAAATCCATTTTTACCTGAATATTTTGAATTATACAGAGCTTGATCCGCATTTTTATATAGAACTTCAAAAGTTGCCCCGTCTATAGGTGCTACAGCAACTCCAATAGAACCAGTTATTAGAATTGTTTCTTCATGCCATTGATAAGGTAATCGTAATTTTTTAAGCAGGTTATTTAATGATATGATGGCATTTTCTTTTTGAACAATATTTTTCATAAATACAATAAATTCATCACCACCCAAACGAGCAATTATATCTGTTTTTCGAAAATTTTCTTTTAATATATTAGCTACCTGCTTTAATACTTCATCACCTTGTAAATGCCCTAAACTATCATTGATTTTCTTAAAATTATCTAAGTCAATGATAATAAAAGCACTCATTTCATTATTTGATTTATGAAGATATTCTACTATTAAACGCTGAGCACCAATCCGGTTATAGATACCTGTAAGGGCATCTGTATCAGCTGCTTTTTTAATAGCTTTTAGCTTGTTTTCTTGATTTTTTTGTTTAAGATATTCTTTTGTAATGTCACTTCTTCGAATAAGTACGATTTTATTTTCTTCATCATAATATTGAACAGTAATTAATTTTCTCCGATATTCTTTATTTTCATCTAACATACCTAGTTCAATTTTATAAACACTTTGTTCTTGCAGACGATTAAGTATATATTCAGGAGTCAATTGTTCGATAACTCTGTCTTGATCTTCTAAAACGGTATTTTGTCGTGTGTATTTTATCATTGCTTGAGTATAATTATTGCCTTCTTGAGGAGGAATGACAGTACCGTTATCAGTTATCGAAAAATTAGAAAAATAGCCATTTTTTGTATCAAGATAATACAAATAATCCCCTTTTTTATAAACAAATTTTTCTGTAATTGAATTAATGATATGTTCTCTATCGACATTACTAAATACAAGATATATTTTTTCATTGTTCTTGGGAAGATAGAGAGTTTTTAATTGGACCCATTCATAATTTTCTAGTTCCTTTTGGAAACGTAGGTCAAGATGTGATGTTTTTTGTGTTTTAGAAAGTAATCTTAAATTATCAATTGTTAAAAAGTTTTCTAATTCTTTTTTTTCAAAGTTGATAATTAATCTTTTTTCAAGTAGCAAAAGAAATTGTTTTAGTGAAAATATTTTTTGATCATGATCATTATTGGTAGGTAAAACAGATTTTAATATATGTAATTTTTCAGTAGCTAAGTCCACTTCAACAATTGTAGAATATAGATTAAAAAAAGCATCTAATATTTCTTCTTTTTCTTTTACTAAAGAGGAAATAGTTTTTCTATCAGAAATATCATAAATATAAAATAATAATTTTTTAATTCCCATTACTTGGGCACAAAATATTCTAGCTTCTACCCAAGTATAATCTCCAAAAATTGTTTTTGTTTTAAACTCAATTTGTTTTATCTTTTTTTTATTGATTATTTGTTCTAGAGATGCAGATACAAAAATATTATCTAAACGTGTAATATCGTTTGGGTGTGTCCATTTTCTTATAACAGAAAAAACATTATCCCCATCATCAATTTTATGATATTTTTTCTTTTTATAAAAAATAGTCTTTATTTCTAAACTATCTATATCAATTTCAAAAAGGCCTTCACAATTTTCGATAAAGTAAGGTGAATATAATCGTAATTTTTTGAAATCGATTATTTTGTGCTCATTATTTTTGATATCCATCTCAAGTTCTTCTGTTATATCATGATAATAGCCTTTAAATCTTATTCCATTTTTATATGATTTATCAAGAAAACCGCCACACCGAACCCATGTCCACCCTTTTTCTTCATGTCTCCATGGATACCGTATTTCGGTTCTTTTGTTCTTTTTTATATTTTCGATTGCATCAAAAACTAATCCTATATATTCAGAATCAATTCTCTCCATACAAAATGAATAGAGTTCTTCCGGTGTCAGAGTATTGCTGTTTCCTCCTAATAACGAGTACATAATTGTATCACCATACATCTTTGGAATTCCGTCGTTAGGATATTCTATTATCCAAAAACCGATTTGCAAATCTGCTAATAATTCGGTTTTATTAACAATATCTGATACATCTTCTCTTATATTCAAATTTTCCATTATTTAAAACCTCCCCAATATAAATTTGTATCAAATAATTTGCATATTTTTTATCATTTTTCAGTTAACCATTATACAATATCAATTTCTTTTATGAAAGGCTCTTTTAGTTATATCAGTTGATAAAATGATAAAAAAGATTTCAATTTTAAACCATTATATCAAATAAAAATAATTTTTTATTTACCATGTTTGTACGACTTCACCTATTGGATTAAGTAGAAAATATAATTATAAAATAAAAATGATAGTTTACTTTAATAGCAAGCTGTAGGCTTATGAATAATCATGATATGATAAATTTGGAAGTAAGATTAATTGTAATAGAGTTTTTAATTATGATTGATATAGATGGATATTTTACAATTAGCGATGGAATAAATAGGGGATAGGGAGACTTTTTTGAAAAATATTTTCTTGTACGTATAAATAATAGACATAAATTTTTTTGATAAGGTAAAATAAATGTGATTGAGGGAAGAAAATCTTTTAAAATATGTGTAAAAAGGAGTTGACAGTCATGTTCAAAACTGCGATCCTGCCAGACAGTAGGATAGTGTCTGCTTTTTTTGCATATATCATTACTTGTTGCAGCCGGAATTCTAATTACTATATTTGTTGTATTAAAGAAAAAGAAAGGATTAAAAATTCTTAGTTTATAAATATAAATCAGCATTCTGCAGGGGGATAATATGCTAAAATGTATATAGATTCAAATAGAAAAGTTATTTTTAGTTGCTATTTCTTTTGGTATGCATAAGCATGAAACTGGCAATAATATTAATTATATTGTATCAGGGATGGGTAAAGCCATATGTGATGATGACGAAGAAAGTTTATTTGCAGGAATCTGCCATATTTGTAAAGAAGATTCTAAACATAGCATTATTAACATTGGAACAGAGGATTTTGCCATGATTACGATCGTTGTTGAGCAATAGGTGCTGATTTTATAATTTAAGACGATATCAAGCGATTAGTCGTTAAGATTAATCGCTTTTTTGTATATAAATACATGATTGATAGACGAAATCTGACGGGAGAATAGATAGTTTTATTGATTTATAAAATTTATTATATAAATCAATAAGTTAAGATTTCAATGAATGACATTTTAAATAAACCTTTTTGTTCATAATTGTACTAATGATAATTTGGCAGTATAATAAGTAAAAATATAAGAGATAAGGAAAAATTATGAAATATATAATAAGACTGGTATCAGCAACAATAGTTTTTGTGTTGGCAAATAGGTTGTTATTAGGTTTTTCAAACGTATTGTTAATTGGTTTATTAGTGGGGATTTTTATAGTTATTAATGCAATACCATATGTCCCTTATCCTAGACCTCTTTTGAAACGATATCGCATATGTAAAGCAGGGTGTGAATTATTAAAAATATTTTTAATATCTTTAATAATGACAATTGTTTATATGCTTTATTCATTTTTTAAAGTAGATATTGGCGCATGGTTAACTAATCTATTAGTGGTAATAATAGTTGAGGCTGTTGTTTTTTGGAATGGCATTATTAGAATTTATTTAACGGCTAACCAATTAGGAGCTAAATGGCGCATAATCGGGGTTGTTTGGGGATGGTTTCCACTTGTTAATTTGATTATTTTAAGAAAGCTTATTAAAATTGCTGATGATGAAATTATATTTGAAAATGAAAAAACTATTTTAAATGGAGTTAGAAAAGAACAACAGCTGTGTAAAACAAAATATCCATTGCTGTTGGTTCATGGAGTGTTTTTTAGAGATTTTAAATATTTTAATTATTGGGGACGAATTCCCGAGGAACTAGAACAAAATGGAGCGGTCATTTATTATGGTAATCATCAGTCAGCAGCTAGTGTTATTGCTAGTGGCGATGAGTTAGCAAAGCGAATCAAAGAAATTGTACAGGAAAGCGGGTGTGAAAAGTTAAATATTATTGCACATTCTAAAGGTGGTTTAGATTGTCGTTATGCGATTGCAAAGCTGAATATTGCGCCATATGTGGCATCACTTACTACGATCAATACTCCACATCGAGGATGCATATTTGCAGATTATTTATTGGAAAAAATCCCTGAAAAAATTAAACAAAAAGTGGCTCAGGGATATAATACAGCCCTTAAGAAATTTGGGGACGAGAATCCAGATTTTATTGCTGCGGTCAATGATTTAACTGCTTCAACGTGTCAAAAGTTCAATGCGGATGTTCCTGATGTGGCAGAAGTATTTTATCAAAGTGTTGGTTCGAAACTAAATGTTGCTTCAGGAGGTCGCTTTCCGCTTAATTTTTCGCATCATTTAGTGAAGTATTTTGATGGGCCTAATGATGGATTAGTGGCTGAAAACTCATTTCCTTGGGGTTGTGATTATACTTTTTTAACAACAAATACGAAAAGAGGAATATCGCATGGTGATATGATAGATTTAAATCGTGAGAATATTGCTGAGTTTGATGTTCGGGAATTTTATGTTCAATTAGTTAATATGCTCAAAGTACATGGTTATTAGTCTGGAGACACGATAGTTGCTCTGGAAGTCAAAATCATGATATGATAAGAAAGGATGAAGGAGGGTTATTTATGGAAGTCGCTTTAGTAATAGGGATGTTTGTTTGTACAGCTTTAGCCCTTAATTTTTTGGTTAATGGAAGACGGAAATTATCAGGGACTTTTGAGATAATTAATTTATGTTTGATTGTAGCAACAGCTTATCAATTTAAATTAGTTAGTTCAATTATTTGGGTTCTTGTAATTTTAGCAATCTTACTGATTGCAGGATTGATCTTTAATAAAAAAAGAAAAGATAAAAAAGTTGCTAATGAAATAATTGAAGCAAGAATAGTAGATAAAGGAGAATAGAATGGAAACAGTAAATATTATTATTGAAATGGAAGATGGCGGAGTGATGAAAGGTGAGTTATATCCTGAAATTGCTCCAATTAGTGTGGAAAACTTTTTAAAATTAATTGATCAAGATTTTTTTGCAGGGTTAATATTCCATCGTGTTATCCCAGGATTTATGATTCAAGGTGGAGGATATGATAAAGATTTCAACCATCATGAGGCTGACAGTATTAAAGGTGAATTTAGAAGTAATGGAGTAGCTAATGATTTATTACATACTCGTGGTGTATTATCAATGGCTAGAACAATGGTTCCTGATTCAGCATCATCACAATTTTTTATCATGCATGCTGATGCTCCTCATCTTGATGGTGACTATGCGGCTTTTGGGAAAATCACGGAAGGATTAGAGGTTGTTGATCAAATTGCAAATGCTCCTAGAAATATACAAGATTGCCCTAATCAGCCAATCGTAATTAAAACTATTAAAAGAGGATAAGGAAATGAAATTATTTATTTTAGAAAATTGTCCTCATTGTCGTAATGCACGGCGCTGGATTAAAGAATTGCAAGATGAAAACCCAGAATATAATCAAATTGAAATTGAATTGATTGATGAGCAAATCAATAGTGAATTAGCAGATCAGTATGATTATTATTATGTTCCAGCTTTGTTTGATGGGAATACTAAGTTACATGAAGGTGTTGCCAGCAAAGATGGTTTGAAAAAAATATTTGATCAATATTTAGGACATTAGTTTGTCCTTTTTATTTTAAATTTAATATAGTGTATGAGTAATCAAAGAATCTTATTACTATTTGATGTTTTATTGTAATATAGACAAAAAGCCTCGCTCAAGAGGCTAAGAGATTTTTAATAATTTGACCAAGTATTTTAATACCTTGATCAATTGTTTTTAGATCACAATTAGTATAATTTAATCGTAGAGTTGAAACGTTTCGTTCTTCTTCATAGAAAGGATCACCAGCAGCAATTGCGATGTCATGTTTGATTGCTTCATTTGCTAGAGCGACAGCAGTTAGTTTTTGGGGTAATGTGACCCATAAGAACATTCCGCCTTGGGGAATTGTATGTTTAACTTCAGCAGGGAAATACTTTTGAATACTAGTTATCATTTGTTCCGCTTGTTCTTTATAAAGTTTTTTTATTTTTTCAAGGTGTTGTTCAAGACTGTTATCACAAAGATATTGATGAAGGACCATTTGCCCAAAAATATTAGTATGAAGATCAACGATTTGTTTATAGGCTAAGAGCTTTTGCTTTAAATAAGAGTTTGAACAAGCAATCCAGCCTATTCTCATACCTGGAGAAACTATTTTTGAGAAAGTTCCGAGCAGTATCGTTTGATCTTTTAGCAAGGGATAAATAGGTAAAAATGTTTCATCGTTAAAACGAAGATCACCATAAGGGTTGTCCTCAATAAAGATAGTGTTAGTTTTTTTAAGCAAATTTGCTAGAGCAATTCGGGTTTCATTGTCATAAGTTAAACCGGTAGGGTTTTGAAAAGTCGGGATAGCATAAAAGAATTTTGGTTTTTGTTCAAGATATGCTGTTAATTCCTGTAGGTCAATTCCGTGATGATTTAAAGTAACCGAGTTGATTTTTGGATTATAGAGATGAAATACTTGGAGTGCAGCTAGGTAACTAGGTTTTTCAATAAGAATTTTATCACCTTCATCGATCAGTACTGCCGATAAAATATCGAGTGCTTGTTGGGAACCGTTAGTGATAATAATATCATTGGCACTAATATCAATTCCTTGTTTCAAATATTGATGTGCAATAAATTGACGTAAGGGTAAATATCCTTCTGGAATACTATACTGCATAGCGATTGTACCATGCTGATCAAGTACTTTTTGTGTGGCTGCTGCCATTTCCTGAGTGGGAAAAGAGATGGGATTAGGTAATCCACCGGCGAAAGAAATCAAATTAGGCTTGTTAGTCGCTTGTAGCATCATGTCTAAAAAATCTCCTTGAAAATCGGGTCGGGTAGAGCGAGTTGAATAATTAAATGTTTTCATTTTAAATTTCCTCCTTTAGATAAAATAAAAACCCTAAGCACTTATGCTAGGGCGAATAGATTATCCGTGGTACCACCTAATTTCCAAATTTCTTTGGCTCTTGCTTCATGTACGGAGTTAAATACTCGATACACTATCCTGATAACGTAGGAAATACGTTGAAGTCTACTTAAGTTTCCTTGTTCGATTCACTGCTCGAAGGCTACCTTCAATAATTATGTTGTAAAGATTTTCACCAGCCATCTTTTCTCTAAAACTCCATAATTATTTACTCTTCCCTGTCATTGCATTTGTACTTGGATGTTTATTTTTACTCATAATAGTCCTATTTTAAAGAAATGTCAATTGTTTTTTATCATTGATAACTATGTCTTTTTTGAAATCTTATCATAAATGAATTGCATAAATATCCTTTTGAGTTAATAACAATTTCCCAAATATCTAATATTTTCATATAATATTTTTTACCATTTTTTAAAACTTTATATCTACTTGAAAAATCATTATCATTATAATATATTGTTTCTCTAGTAGATGAATAATTATTATTTTCAATAGCGGCTGGGCAAATATTATCATTTGCGTAAACATTTGGTTTTGATAATGGAACAACGATCCCCATTAGAACTATTATGGACAACAAAGCTGCATTAATTTTTTTACATATTATTTGATATAATATAAAATATTTGATTTATTATATCTTTTTCTTTTTCGATATTATTGATACTAGATAAATCAAATTATGAGAAAAACAATAATATTATATGAAAGTTATCTTTTGTATTATTATATAAAGATTTATACTTTTTGCATTTGTTTTTAATGTATTTCTTTAAATAAAGTATATCGTAATTATTTTTTGTCTACTAACACCTTAATGTGTTCTTTCTAATTTTCGATAGTAATTTTTTTTAAAAGTAATATAATAGTTAGAGCAGGGAGATGATGTAATGGCAAAATTTGATATAAAAAAAGAATATCCAAAATTATATCGAGCAACAACTAAAAAGATAAGTAGTTTAACTATTCCGATGATCAAATATATTGCAATAGATGGAATTGGGAATCCGACAGTGCCGGAATTTAAAAATAAATCAAAATTATTATTTGAATTTAATAAGGCTTTAAAAGAATATTATTGTCAGCAAGAGATTGTATTTAGTGGTTCAAAGTTAGAAGGTATTTGGGACACCTATGATAATAGCCATTTTGATGTTACACGTAAAAAAATGATTAAATATACACTAATGATGCCACAGCCACCGATTTTAACTGATCATATTCTTGAAGAAGTGAAGAATGAAGTGTTGACGAAAACGGGTAATTGTTTAGCATTAGACGTATATCTTAAAGAGTTTGAAGAAGGTAAATGTATTCAAATGCTGCACATTGGACCTTATAATACGGAAATCAATTCAACTAAACAGATCATGGAATACATAACGGTGGCGAATCTTAAGTTAAGTGGTTTTCATCATGAGATATATTTAAATAAACCTGAAAAAGTAGCGCCAGAAGATTTGAAGACAATTGTACGATATCCAGTAGAGGAGGTTTTTCTATGAAATTAATGTTTATTTCTGATATTCACGGTTCATCTTTGTATGCTCAAAAAGCAATTGATACATATAAGCAGGAAAAAGCAGATAAACTAATTATTTTAGGAGATATTTTATATCATGGGCCTCGTAATGATTTACCTGAAGAATATGCTCCTAAAAAAGTTATTTCGCTATTGAATGCTTACAAGAAAGATATTATCGCAGTTCGTGGGAATTGTGATGCTGAAGTTGATCAAATGGTTTTGGATTTTCCGATCCGTAGTGATTTTGCAACTGTTGATGTAGATGGACATCATTTCTTTTTAACGCATGGTCATTTATTTGATGAGGATAATTTACCAGGCTTGAATGATGGTGATATTTTTGTGTATGGTCATATTCATAAACCGGTTGCTAAGGAAATTAATGGTATCTATATTATTAATCCTTCGTCGATTTCTTTGCCTAAAGAGGGAAAGAATAGCTATGGTATTTATGAAAAGGATACTTTTATGATTAAAGATTTTGATCAAACGGTAGTTAAAAAGATTGATTTTAGAAAATCGCAATAATTGCGATTTTTTATATTCTTGGGAGTAAAAAATATTTGTAATAAATTGTCTTAGTAAATAGTTATCATATTATTCGAATAAAAAGATTAAAGTGTTATAATATATAATATAGAAGGACGTTAAAGGAAAGGAGGAAATAAGATGTATAAGATACTATTAGTATGTAATGCGGGAATGTCTACTAGTATGCTTGTTCAACGGATGGAAAAGGCCGCAACTGAAAAAGGAATCGAAGCAGAAATTATCGCATTGCCAATTACCGATGCATTATCTAAGATGGATGATTGGGATGTGGTGATGTTAGGTCCACAAGTACGTCATGAATTAAAAGGTCTTAGAACTAAAACAGAAACTCCAATTGAAGTAATTGAAATGAGAGATTATGGAATGATGAATGGAGAAAAAGTATTAGAAGCAGCTATTAAAGTTATTGATGCAAAATAATAATAGTGAAAAAGTCTCGATAAGAGGCTTTTTCATTTTGAGAAAAATATACATTTAATTTAATGGTTTTTTATATCTAAAAAAAGTCCGTGCAAATTTATTAAAAGTATGGTATTTTTAAAGAGAGCTAGATAGAGGAGGGGTAGCCATGGTAAAATACATCGATATTGCTGATGATATTAGATCCAAGATAATAGAAGAGAAATACACCTATGGACAAAAACTCCCGTATGAATATGTATTGTGTGTAACGTACCATTGTAATAAAGAAACAATGAAAAAAGCACTAGATATTTTAGTTAAAGAAGGATTGATTGTAAGACGTCGAGGGGCTGGAACCTTTGTTAAAGATTATAATCCTTCGATGGAGAGTCCTAATAAATCTAATTATTTTACCAAAGGATTAACAGAACGTTTTGCGGGGATAAAGAAAATTGATAGTGAGATTATTGCTTTCGAAGTTATTCCAAGTGATGAGACGATATCGAAAAAATTGCAAATAGAAGAGGGTTCGTTTGTGTATCATATCATTAGATTCCGCAAACTAGATGATAAGCCGTATTCATTAGAAATAATTTATATGCCAATCTCAATTATTCCTAATTTAAAGGTTGATCATTTGAAGACATCAATTTATCAGTATATTGAAAATGATTTAAAGCTAAAAATTCAAAGTGCTCATAAAACTGTTCGTGGTCATTTGTCATCACAGCTTGAACAGGATTATCTAGGTTTAAAAGAAACAGAGCCATATTTTGAAGTTGAACAAGTAGCTTATTTGAGTAGTGGTGTGATCTTTGAATACTCATTTTCACGTTTCCATTACAATGATTTTGAGCTCCAAACTGTTACTGTAGCAATGTAAAGCGCTTATTTTTGTAAGCGTTTTTATTTTTTTGTAAAAAATTATAAAAAAATTTTTTGTAAGCGGTTTAGTGAAAAATGGCTATATACCAACGTTTTTTAGGACAATACCGGTTTTATTTTTAAAAGTATGGTACTTTTGAAAGTAAAAAGCATTGACTTTTACCAGTTTAAATTTTATACTAATAGTGTCAATAGATATTTTAAGGGAGGAAAAAAATATGGACAAAATGGCAGATGTCCTTGGCCGCGTTGGTGCGTGGTGTGGGCAAAACAAGTATTTATCTGCAATTAAGAATTCGTTCCAAACATTCATGCCTTTGACTATCGCAGGTGCGATCGGGGTTTTATGGTGTAACGTATTAGTTAATGCAGATTCAGGGTTAGGTATGTTCTGGGAACCTATCATGGCTTTAGAAGTAATTAACCCAGCGTTTGCAGCAATGCAATTCGCAACAATTTCTTGTATCACAGTTGGAATCACTTTTGGTATCGCTCAAGAAATCGGGGAATCAAATGGTGAAACTGGATACTTCGCAGGTTTATTAGGACTTGCTTGTTGGTTATCAGTAACTCAAAGTGGATGGGCTAACTATGCATTAGTAGATACTGCTAAACAAACTTTATCATTAACAGCTGATGGAGCATTACAAACATTTACAGGTGTTGCTGGTGGTGCTTTAGGAGCAACAGGTTTATTTACAGGGATGATCGTTGGGGTTGTTTCAGTAGAAATCTTCTGTGCATTACGTAAAGTAGAAGGATTAAAATTAAAAATGCCTGAAACAGTACCTCCAGGTGTTGCTCGTGCATTCGAAGTTTTAATTCCAGCTGTAATTACTTTAGCAATCATTGCGTTAATTGGACGTGGATGTGAATTAGCTACTGGATTATATTTAAATGACGTAATTTCAACTTACATCCAAGGACCTTTAGGTGCTATCGGTGCTACAGTTCCTGGTGTAATTATCATTTACATCATTATCATGTTATTCTGGTTAGTAGGTATTCATGGTAACAACATGTTATCTGCAGTAAAAGAAGCATTATTTACACCATTAATGTTAGAAAATATCGAAACATT
>NZ_JAHOCB010000025.1:0-54827 GCF_019125875.1 Erysipelatoclostridium sp. MSK.23.31
ATCCTTCTGGATATTGACGTGTGTTTCTTAATTCTGTTTAGTTTTCAATGATCTCCACTCTTATCTCGAGTGCATGATTATTCTATCACTAATATTTGCTCTTGTAAAGAATTTTATACATTTTTTTTATTTTTTTATTAAGTTTCCAAAAAACAGTGTAATAATCAACTATATTTGCAGTCGAATAAGAAAAAATCAGAGGATTTTTCCTCTGATTTAAACTTTTTATGCCATTCTATCTAATCTTAAACGACGTTTTTTAGCATCAGCTAAACATTTCTCCATTAATGCCTCCGCATGTTCTGGATTAACCTTTAACAATTGTGCAAAACGGTTTTCAGATAACAAGAAATCTTTAAATTTATCAAAGTCTGGTGCTTTAGAATCAACTTGCAAAGGATTCTTTCCTGCATCTTCAAGACGAGGATCATATCTCAATAAGTTGAAGTATCCACAAGATACAGCATCTTTTTGTTGTCTTTGATGATTTGCAAGACCACCTTTAATACCATGTTCCATACATGGAGAGTAAGCAATGATTAAAGAAGGTCCATTATAAGCTTCAGCTTCTTTGAATGCTTTAATTGTTTGTACAGGATTTGCTCCCATAGCAACTTGAGCAACATAAACATGTCCATATGCCATAGCGATTTGTGCTAAATCTTTTTTAGCAGCTGATTTACCCCCAGCAGTAAATTTGGCGATTGATCCAGCTTGAGATGATTTAGAAGATTGTCCGCCTGTATTAGAATATACTTCAGTATCAAGTACTAAAATATTAACATTTTGGTTACTTGCAATAACATGATCTAATCCACCATAGCCGATATCATAAGCCCATCCATCACCACCAATGATCCATTGAGATTTACTTACCATATCTCCTTCATGATTTAACAATTCTTTAATTGCTTCGTTGCTTGAAGCTTTAACCGCAGTCATGATTTGAGGCACAAGCTCTCTTTCTTTAGCGCGATCACCATTGATTTCAACATACTCTTCCAATAAAGCCTTCAGTTCCGGTTCACAAGCATCTTTATTTTCTTCAATAATACGTAATAGATGCCCAACTTTATAATTTTCAGCTAATTTCATTCCGAAACCAAATTCAGCATTATCTTCGAATAATGAGTTAGCCCATGCTGGTCCTTGACCATTTCCATCAATCGCACAAGGTGTAGAAGGAGTAGAACCACTATAAATTGAACTACATCCAGTAGCATTAGCAATCATCATATCCTTACCAAATAATTGTGAAGCCAAACGATAGTATGGTGTTTCACCACATCCACCACAAGCACCTGAAACTTCAAAATACGGTCTCATGAAACCAACACCTTTAGCTGTAGTTAATGGATACTTATCATCACGATATTTAACATTAGCATACATGTAATCAGCTAATGGAGCATGTACTAATTCATCTTTCACACTAACCATTTCAAGAGCTTTTTCACCTTTCTTACCTGGACATTCAGTAACACATAAACCACATCCAACACAGTTATCCGGTGAAACTTGGATACGATATACTAATCCACCCATATCTTTACCCATTGGAACTAAAACATCATCACCAATGTTTTCTGGTAAATTAGCCATTTCTTCTTCATCAAGCAAGAACGCTCTGATCGTTGCATGAGGGCAAACCATTACACAGTTATTACATTGAATACAGTTATCTTTATTCCAACGAGGAACTTCAGTTGCAATTGCACGCTTTTCTTTGATTGCCACTCCTGATTTCATTGAACCATCTAATTTATCCATGAAAGCAGAAACAGGTAAATCATAACCATCTAAACTATTGATTACTGAAACAAATTCATCAAAATGTTCATCTCCAGTAGTACTTCTAGTTGCAGTTACTGTTAAATCAGACCAAGAATTATCAACAGCTACTTCTTCAATTGCGTCTTTACCTGCATCAATTGCTTTGTAGTTAAGTTGGACAATAGCATCACCTTTTTTACTATATGTTTTCTTTGCCATTTCTTTCATATATTCAACAGCTTTTTCAATTGGTAAGATTTGGGGATTTAATGCAAAGAATGCAGATTGAAGAATTGTATTAGTTCTTCTTCCCATACCAATTTCGCCAGCAATTTTATTGGCATTAATTATATAGAATTTAGCCTTTTTATCTGCTAATTGTTTTTTTACTCGATTTGGTAAATAATCAATAATTTCTTCTTTTGAGAACTCTGTATTTAATAAGAATGTTCCACCATCTTTAAGATTTTTTAACATATCATATTTAATTACATAGTTGTCTAATGAACAAGAAATAAAATCCGCATTATTTACATAATAAGTAGCTCTGATTGGAGTATTCCCAAAGCGTAAATTAGAGCGTGTTGCCCCTCCAGCTTTTTTAGAATCATAAGCAAAATAAGCTTGTGAATATAAATCAGTATGATCCCCAATGATTTTTATTGAAGATTTATTAGCTGAAACAGTACCATCTGAACCTAAACCATAAAATAGACATGCTGTATAATCAGCATCAACATTAAATTCAGGATCCTCTTTTAATGATAGATTAGTTACATCATCATTAATACCAATTGTAAATGAAGTAAATGGAGCATCCTCTAATAAATGATCATATACTGCTTTGATTTGACGAGGAGTAGTATCTTTAGAACCCATACCATAACGTCCACCAACAATTGCTCTTACATGTTTAACGTCTTTAAGGACACTAACAACATCTAAATATAAAGGCTCTCCAGTAGCACCCATTTCTTTAGTACGATCTAGAACAGCTACTTTTTCCACTGTATTAGGTAATACTTTTAATAAGTATTTGGCAGAGAAAGGACGATATAGATGTACTTTAATTAAACCTACGCGATCACCGCGACGGTTCATTTCATCAATTGTTTCTTTAATTGTTTCTGTTACTGATCCCATTGCAACGATTACTCTTGCTGCATCAGGTGCCCCATAATATGTAAATGGAGCATATTCTCTACCGGTAATTTCAGAAATCTTTTTCATATAATCAGCAACTACTTCTACCACTGCATCATAATGCTTGTTTTGAGCTTCACGACCTTGGAAATAAATATCATCATTTTCAGCCCCACCGCGCTCAATTGGGTTAGTGTGTGGATTCATTGCATTTTTCTTGTATTTAGCAAGAGCCTCTTTATCTAAAAGACTTTCTAATACATCATAATCCATTACTTCTACTTTTTGAATTTCATGAGATGTTCTAAACCCATCAAAGAAGTGCATTACAGGAACAGATGATTTAATTGCCGTTAAATGTGCAATTCCTCCTAAATCCATTACTTCTTGAACTGAGTGTGAACAAATCATTGGCATTCCAACTTGGCGACAAGCATAAATATCTTGATGATCACCAAAAATATTTAATGCTCTTGTTGCAAGTGCTCTTGCTGATACATGGAATACACCAGGTAATAATTCCCCAGCAATCTTGTATAAGTTAGGAATCATCAATAATAAACCTTGAGACGCAGTAAAAGTAGTTGCAAGTGCACCACCTTGTAACGCCCCATGGACAGCACCAGCAGCTCCGGCTTCTGATTGCATTTCAATTACATTAACAGGTGAACCAAAGATATTTTTTTTACCTTGGGCAGACCATGCTTCCGCATTTTCAGCCATTGGAGATGAAGGTGTAATTGGATAAATACTTGCTACTTCAGTAAACGCATACGCAACGTGCGCTGCAGCAGTATTACCATCCATTGATAAAAACTTTTTAGCCATTTTTAAAAATCCTCCTTTTGCATACCATTATTATACTACGTAGCCTTTTGTATTGCTAGTTATAATTACTAAAAGACCCTCACAAATATAGAAAGGCATTATTTTTTCATTTTAAATAAAAAGAATGTTTTTATTTAACAATCCATTTACCTTGAATCCATCAATCTTTATTAAAAATAATATAACAAAAAAGCTGATCACTAAAACCGATCAGCCAATTATATTCTTTTAAATTAATATATTTAATCTTTTAATGCCATATATGCCGCAATCGCACCAAATAAATAGATAATTGTACTTAACACATCACCTGTTATCATATTTTGGAAACAATATTTGAATGTTTCAACTAGCATGCTGACATTAAAAAAAGGTAGCGTTATACTTATAAAAATTGCTTGTGCCACGACAATTCCTAAAACAAAAGTAACTGCAGCAATAATGGCTAATTGTTGACCACTTTTATTCAATACTTTTTTTATTGCCTGAGCTTCAAAAATTCCAATTAAAATAGTAAAGTATGAAAAATTAAAACCTATTTTAGAAATAATCCAGGTTAAAATACATCCCATAACGATCGTTGAACCAAATCCAACTAAAATAGCTATTAAATAATCTTTCCCATATACTTTTTGATCATTATTTTGATTAAAAAACGCTTGCGCTTCTTTTCTTTGTTTATACTCTTCATATTTCTCTTGAAAACTCATCATTTAACATCCTTTACAAGTGAATTTATATATGCTTGAACCTTTTCTTTTAAATCTTCGCGCTTTAATGCAAAATCAATCGTTGCCTTAATAAAACCAAACTTATCACCAACATCATAACGAATCCCTTCAAAGTCATACGCATAGACCGCTTGAATATCCATTAAACGTTTGATAGCATCTGTTAACTGGATTTCTCCACCAGCACCTTTTCCTTGAGTTTCTAGCAATTCAAATACTTTTGGTGTCAAAACATATCTTCCTAATACTGCCATATCGCTAGGAGCTTCTTCAACTGCCGGCTTTTCCACCATATTATTTAACTTAACTAAACGCCCACCATTTTCACGAGGATGCGAATGTGACGGACTGACAATTCCATATTTACAAACATCTTTATGTTCAACTGTCTGTACCCCAACAACTGATGCTTCTTTATTTATATACGCATCTATTAATTGCTTTAATGCTGGCTCACCACCATCATTTACAACAATATCATCACCTAATAATACTGCAAATGGCTCATCACCAATAAATGATTTTGCACATAATACCGCATGACCTAATCCCTTTGGCTCTTTTTGACGAATATAATAAATATTTGCCATATCAGCAATATCTTGTATCATTTTAACTTGTTCCATTTTACCTGATTCTGTTAAACGCGCTTCTAATTCATACGACTTATCAAAATGATTTTCCATCGCATGTTTATTTGAATTAGTAATAATTAAAATTTCTTCAATTCCACTATCCACTGCTTCTTGGATAATATATTGAATTGTTGGGGTATCAACAATTGGCAACATCTCCTTTGCTAGTGCTTTAGTTGCTGGTAAAAATCTTGTTCCTAATCCAGCCGCTGGAATAATTGCTTTTCTTACTTTTTGTTTCATTGTACTCTCCTCTATATGTTTATATTTTACTATATCTGATTATTAATTGACAAGATTATGATAATTTTCCGGTTTTTTCTTTTTCCAAATGCGTAAAGGCATAAATTTGATAATTAGTAAAGTTGCAATAAAACCACCAATCATACCTGAAATATGTCCAGATAAAGAAATCGAAGGCACCAATATAGAAATCAGCAGCATCAATAGAACACTTGACGATATTTGCTTGAATAAATATGCATAAACATCTTTAAATTTCCAAGCCAATGCTAATAAAGCTCCCATCAATCCAAAAATAGCTCCAGAAATACCTCCCATAATACTACTAGCACCATTTCCAGTCAAAATATAAAAAACTGTTGGTAAAATCGTAGTTGCAAGGGCAGAAGCAATCAAAATAATCAAATAACGCTTCATTCCCAACAAATATTCCATAACTGAGCCTAGATTAACTAATGAATAACAGTTACAAAAAATATGCATAATTCCAAAATGAATAAAGTTTGCACTAATTAATCGCCAATATTGATTTCCTGCCAAAACCAAAATTGGATTAAATCCACCTGCTCTGATTCCTTGATAAGCATTCATTTCAAAACCGTATTTAACGGTTGTATAACAATAAACTAAAATACATATTCCAATCACCCCGGCTGTCACTGGATATTTTTTATAATCAAAATTCATTCTATTCTCCTATAAATTCAAATATTGACATCTGATCAATATTGACTTCTGCATCTTCAACAATTTTTTTGTTTCTATCATAAATCATATCGAACGAATAATCAGACAATACATCTTTTATATATATTGGTGTCACTCCCATATCAAGTAACCGATCATTTCCTAAATATAACCCTTCAACAGCTAAAGGTGTAGTCCATTTATTGTGTAAATTTTGCAACGAAGTAAACCATGTTGCGCCATTATTAATACTACTTGAAACAATAATTTGATATTTTGACAATGCACATACATAGCTATTACGCTCAATTGCATTAGTTACATCAAAATAGCAGTTTGGATCCTCAGCACTCAGCATCACTAATTGTCCGGATTTAATATATCTAGTATAGTCTTTGCTTTTAGCACCAAGTCGCTCACAAACAAAACTAATACAATGACAACCATGATAAAGTGCGTAATGCAAAGCAACATCATCAATTCCTTTAGCATCATTGGAAATGTAAATTAGATTATCTTCAATTGCTTTATCTACCAATCTTTTGGTATAGGCGCGATCTTTTTTAGTAACCTTATTAAGACCCATCAAAGAAATTCCTTCTCCAACTAATTCAATATTACCACAATAAAACACATATAATGGAGCCCTTTTCTTTAGGTGTTTAGTTAACAATTTAGGGAAATTATCTTCATATTTTGTAGTAACATTAATTCCATTTCCCTCCAGATTATTAAGAACACTAAAAAAAATATTCATCGTTTCAATTCTTCGTGCCATTTTATAAGCAATAAATTCATTTATTTCTAAAATTTCTTCAAGTTCTGTCTGATTCATCGACAGCAAACTAGCAGGTCCTTTTAACCCCTTCTTTTTTATAATCCGCTCAATTAACAACCATTCCTCATTAGAAAGTGGGACCTCTTTATACGCTTTTAATCGAGCACAAAACAGCATCATTGCAATACTATCTAAATTAAGTTTGATTCGTTCCACGTACATGTGCCCCCTTTAATATTCATTAAAAATTCTTTTAATTTCTTTTGTATTCTGAGTAACACTTAAAGCAAGCATTAGAAGCACTCTAGCTTTTTGTCCTGACAAAGTATTAGACGGTATACAGACATTATGAGGATCAAAAACATCACTCTCATATACAATTCCCTGATTAACCCGAGACGCTCTAACAAAAATGATTCCTTGAGCACCTAGTGTTTCAATTTCATTCAGCCATGCTTGACTATAATTACCACTACCGCTGCCAATTATCACAATCCCTCGATGATTCTGAGCCATCATCGTCAAAATATCAGGTTTAGCACCAGCATAGTAATAGACAATCCCTACCGGAGGCAATTCAGTAATTGGCTTTTCACTAAAAACTGATTGCAATGTATGTTTTTTAAAAGTTCTTGAAAACATCATAACTTTATCATCATTCATATAACCCAAACATCCAAAATCTTTTTGATCAAATGCATCAGTTTTAAAATTACTAATTTTTTGGATATCTCGCCCTGAATAAATTGTACTTGAAAAGACTGCCATTACGCCATGTCCCAAAGCATCATCACACGAAGCCAAACAAACAGCTTGATATAAATTAATCGGACCATCTGCACTAGTTGCACTCGCTGGTCTCATTGCCCCTGTCAAAACGACTGGCTTATATGTATTGATTGTAAGATTTAAAAAATAGGCTGTCTCATCCAATGTATCAGTTCCATGAGTAACTACAATACCATCAACATTTTTTTGAGAAGCCAAATCATTTATTTTATTAGCTAAAATTATCCAATGTTCTTCATTCATCTCATTACTATCGACATTAAAAAGCTGAATTGCTTTTAAATTAGCAACTTCATTAATCATTGGAATAGAGTCAATTATTTCCTTAATATTGATTTTTCCAGCCTGATAATTAGTTGCTTTTCCAACTTTGCCACTTCCTGCAATTGTTCCACCTGTTGCTACAATTATAATATTTTTCATTTTATCACCATATCTATTATACCAAATATCCTACTTTACACAAATAAAAAAACGTCTCTTTAAATTAAGAGACGTTTATCAGCTATTTATCAGCAACTAATACTTTATCAGTAGTGTGTTCTAGGATAATTTCCTCAGCAGCAGCTTGAGCAGCAGCTAAACGTGCAATTAACACACGATATGGAGAACAAGATACATAAGTTAAACCTGTTTTATGACAGAATTTAATTGATTCTGGATCTCCACCATGTTCACCACAAATACCTAATTTAATTTTTGGACGAACACTGCGACCTTTGTTTGCAGCCATTTCTACTAATTGACCAACACCACTTTGATCAAGCGATACGAATGGATCAACTTGAATTACTTTACGATTAATATATTCAGGCAAGAAACTTCCTACATCATCACGAGAGAAACCAAATGTCATTTGAGTTAAATCGTTAGTTCCAAATGAGAAAAATTCAGCATGTTTTGCAATTTCATCAGCTGTTAAAGCAGCTCTTGGAATTTCAATCATTGTACCGATCTTATATTCAATTTTTGCATTTTTAGCCATAATTGCGGCATCAATTGCTTTTGTAACATTATCTTTCACATAAACGATTTCAGATTCACTACCAATCAATGGTAACATGATTTCTGGTACGATTGTACATCCTAATTCTCTTTCAACATCAATCGCTGCATCAATAATTGCTCTAACTTGCATATTATAGATTTCTGGATACGTTACTGCTAAACGTGAACCACGATGTCCTAACATTGGATTAGTTTCTTTTAAAGTTGCGCCCTTAGTTTTCACTTCTTCTAATGTTTTTCCAAGTTTATCAGCAACTGCTTGATATTCTTCATCAGTATGTGGTAAAAATTCATGAAGAGGTGGATCTAATAAACGTACTGTTACCGGTAATCCAACCATCGCACGATAGATTCCTCTGAAGTCTTCAACTTGGAATTTATATAACTCATCTAATGCCTTAATTCTTTCTTCCACTGTATCAGATAAAATCATTTGTCTTACATATTCGATACGATCTCCTTCAAAGAACATATGTTCTGTACGACATAAACCAATACCTTCAGCTCCAAATTTAATAGCTACAGCCGCATCACGAGGGCTATCAGCATTAGCACGAACTTGTAATTTCTTGATTTCATCAGCCCAAGACATCAATTCAGCAAAATCACCTGTTAATTCAGATTCTTCAGAATCTAAAATTCCCATATATACTTTACCACTTGTACCATCTAATGAAATTTCTGTTCCTTCTGGATAAGTTTTTCCATCAATTGTAAATGTTCCTGCATCATAATCAATCGATAATGCTTTTGCACCTACGATACAGCATTTACCCATACCACGAGCAACTACAGCTGCATGACTCGTCATTCCTCCAGTAGAAGTTAAAATACCTTCACAATCAACCATACCTTGAATATCTTCAGGAGAAGTTTCGTGTCTTACTAAAATAACTTTTTCACCAGCTACAGCTTGTTCATGAACTTTTTCAGCAGTTAAATAAACTTTACCAGCACCAGCACCTGGTGAAGCAGGTAATCCTTCAATCAACACTTCAGCAGCAGCTAATGCAGCAGGTGTAAAGTTCGGATGTAATAGTTGTGAGATTTGATCAGGTTCAACTCTTGTCATTGCTTCATATTTATTGATTAAACCTTCATGTACTAAATCTACAGCAATTTTTAATGCTGCTTTACCAGTACGTTTACCATTTCGAGTTTGTAAAATATATAGTTTACCATTCTCAACTGTAAATTCACAGTCTTGCATATCTTTATAATGTTTTTCTAATCCTTTAACAATTGTAACTAATTGTTTATAGATTTCTGGCATATCTTCTTCTAATTTAGCAATTTTTTGTGGTGTACGAATACCAGCAACAACGTCTTCACCTTGAGCGTTAATTAAATACTCACCATAAATATGATTATCCCCATTAGCAGCATTACGAGTAAATAATACCCCAGTACCTGAGTCATCACCCATATTACCAAATACCATTTGTTGTACGTTAACAGCAGTTCCCAAATCATGAGGAATTCCATTTAAGTTACGATAAATAATAGCACGATCATTATTCCATGATCTGAATACAGCTAAAATTGCTCCCATTAATTGTTCTTTAGCTTCTTGTGGAAAGTCTCTACCTAATTGAGTTTTGAAAATTTCTTTATATTGAGGAATAATGATATTTTCAAAATCTTCTGCAGTGATATCTAAATCACTTTCATATCCCTTTGAAGTTTTTAATTCACTTAATTTAGCTTCAAATAACTCTTTATCAACTTCACAAACTACATCAGAGTACATTTGAATAAATCTACGATAACTATCAAAAGCAAAACGACGATTTCCTGTTTGTTTAGCTACAACTTCAACAGTTTCATCATTTAAACCTAAGTTAAGAATTGTATCCATCATTCCAGGCATAGAAAATTTTGCTCCAGAACGAACTGAAACTAATAACGGATTATCTAATCCCCCAAGTTTTTTATCAGCTAATTTTTCTAATCTTTCTAAGCAGTCATCAATTTGTTTTTTCATTTCATCATTGATGATCTTACCATCAGCATAATATTCATTACATGCTTCAGTAGTCACTGTAAATCCTTGTGGTACTGGTAACCCTAAGTTAACCATTGCAGCCAAGTTAGCCCCTTTACCACCTAGAAGGTCACGCATCATTTCGTTTCCTTCGCTAAACATATAAACGTATTTTTTCATTCAATCTAATCCTCCTTAGAATTAATACATAAATATATTATACACGTGTTAGCCTTTTCATTCAAGTGTAAGCGCTTTTAAAATACCATATTTTTATACAAAAAAAGATTGTATTTTTAAAACACAATCTTTTCACCAAATATTTATTTTTTATTTGCAATTTCGATTTCAATCTTTCGATTATTAATCTTTTGCTTATTACACTTATCAACAACTTTATTGATTACCTTCTTATTAATATCAACAAATGTAAATTTTCGTTTGATATCAATATCTCCGATATCTTCTTTTCTCACACCTGCTTTAGAAACAAAGAAATTAACAATTTGTGGTGCTTTGACACGATCCATACTACCAGCAGTAATAAAAATTCTTGTATAATCTTTATTATTTCCACGGCCACGTTCACGCCTTTTACCTTCAGAAGCCTCCTGAATCGTATCACGTTTATAATCATATCCTAACTGTTCTTGGAATGTCATATACATTAATGCTGCCGTAAAGTCTGCTAACATTGTTGGATCAATTTCATTTACCAATTGCTTGAACTTCTTATGGTTACCAGCCAAAATTTGATCTTCAACTTTACTTACCAGAGTTCCAATTTTTGCTTCAGAAATTTCTTGCAGAGTTGGAATAGTCGCTTTGGTAATAGAAGATTTTGTTACACGCTCAATTTGACGTAAAAATCCTTTTTCTCTTGGTGTAATAATTGAATAAGCTTGTCCTTCTTTATCAGCTCGACCAGTACGACCAATTCGATGAACATATGATTCAATATCTTGTGGTAATTCATAATTAATTACATGTGTTACATTTTCAACATCAATACCACGAGCAGCTACATCAGTTGCAATTAAAAAATTAATTGTTCCTTTTTTAAATTTTCTCAATGTATTCATACGATGATTTTGTGATAAATCTCCATGCATCGCTTCAACATTATAATTTGCCTGCTGCATTTGTTCAGTTACTTCATCAACACTACGTTTTGTTCTACAAAAAATAATTCCTGTTTGAACATTAGCGACGTCAATTAAACGGCACATTGCTTCAAAACGATCTTTTTGTTTCACTTCGTAATAGAATTGTTTAACAGATGTAGCTGTTGTTTGTTTTGATAATACAGCTACATGTTCAAAATTATCATGCATATAATTTTGAGCAATCTTTTTAATTCCTGCTGGCATTGTTGCTGAAAATAAAATTGTTTGACGATCATCATCAACTTTTTCTAAAATAGTTTCGATATCTTCAACAAAGCCCATATTCAACATTTCATCCGCTTCGTCTAATACTACGAATTTTACGTCGTTTAGTTTCAAAACATTACGACGCATTAAATCCATTACTCGCCCTGGTGTCCCTACGATAATATCGATTCCTTTTTTAATGGTCCGAATTTGTCGCTCTATATCACTACCACCGTATACGCAAGTAATTCGACTTCCATTATATTTACCAATACGTTCCATTTCTTCATGGATTTGCATTGCTAGTTCCCTTGTTGGTGACAAAATGATAGCTTGTGGTAACTTTCTTTGAGATGGAGTTATTTTTGACAACAAAACGCTCCCAAATGCTAAAGTTTTACCGGTACCAGTTTGTGCTTGACCAATTACATCAACTCCTGTCAATAATACAGGAATTGCTTCTTCTTGAATTTTTGACGGTTTAGAAAACCCCATATCTTCAATTGCTTTTAATACTTCATTACTTAATCCTAATTCATTAAATTTGTTTTCAATCATTCTTTATACCTTTCTAGACACTTTGGTGAGTATAGCATAATTACGCGATATATACAAACTTATTTGCATAATTTGTTTTATTTTTTTATTTATAATGAGATTATTTCAATAATCATAGAATTGACTACTCTTTACTGTTATAATCATCATAGATAAAATGTTGTAATTGGAGGAACTTATGATGGAAAATAAAATTATTTGGCAAGATCGTAAACATTTTATGTGGTTTCCAATTAGTTTTACTAAATATGAAATAAAAAATGATCGCCTATATCAAGAGACTGGCCTATTTAGTACTCACTATGACGAATTGCTTTTGTATCGTATTACCGATTTATGTCTACGAAGAAATTTATCACAAAAAATCTTTGGTACTGGAACAGTAATTTTGTACACTAAAGCTGACAGTGAACGTGAAATTCATTTAAAGAATATAAAAAATGCTCGAGAAGTTAAAGATTTAATTTCTAAGTTAGTAGAAGATGCCCGTGATAAAAAGAAAGTTGTTGGTAAAGAGTTCTTTGATGAAAATTTAAATTTTGAAGATCATTCTGAATAAAAACATCATCTTATCGTTAGTATAATAAGACGATGCTTTTTTATTATTCAGTCCAAAATTTATTAGTTGCAATGTCATAACATAAACATGTTTCATGGCTTTCAAATAATGTATCTTCATCACCATCCTTGAACATATGAATGATACGATTTAAAGCGTGATAAAGATATTCAAAATCATTTTGTTTAATTGTTTTATCTTTGTGAAGAATGAAAATATTACGATTAACTCCTTGGTATCCTTTAAAATAAGCTCGATTAGTATCATAAAAAGTTATTAAATATTCTGTATTATCTTCCTTTAAATCATCATTATTGTTATATAAATGAATTTCATATTTATCATCAAGAATATAATAGATGACTTTCGTTGTTAAAAAATCAGCACCATTTTTAAATAAGCGGTAATTATAAATTCCACTAAAACTCATTTCTTTCAACATTTCATAACAGTCAGCCAAAAGACCGTCAATAAACTTTCTTTGACTACTATTTAAATAATATACTTGTTCAGGACGTACTTGTTTGACATTTTTCAACATTTGATTAAACTTCTCTAATATTTTTTTATCAGCTTCAATAATGTAGTCCCAAACGATGATATTAATACTATAAACATTATTACCAGTACCAATAATATAAACTAACTTCTGATCTAATTCTAAAAGATCTGCTAGTTTATTGTTTTTACTATTTTTTCTTGTAACAATAATATCATCATCTTTTTGATATTTATAAGCTCTCGAATCACTTAGCATTAATTTTTCATTAATAATTGAGCTTAATTCATCAAAAGTAATATTTTCCTCAATGTCTAATGTCAATTTAGTATCTTTATATATTATTTTTAATCTATACTTATTTGTCATAATTACCCCACTTCTACTTACTTTTACTTTTATTATAACAAAAAAATATTTTATTAATAGTAATATGAACAAAATAGTCATGTTTTTTCACTTTAATATCTCGTTGTTATTAAACTAAAATGATAGAAGAATTAAGCGCTAAAGAAATGTTATTTCAATACATCTTATGTTGTTATTAAACATGGATCCGGTCAGCTTTATTAAGAAAACTAATGCATTTCAATACATCTTATGTTGTTATTAAACGCGAAAAGCAGATTATTACCTAATTCACCTTGGATATTTCAATACATCTTATGTTGTTATTAAACTGTAAAGGCCCTACTTGACCCAATTGCTAATGTCAATTTCAATACATCTTATGTTGTTATTAAACTTGGAAAAAATGGTATAACTAGCAATAAACGTGAAGGATTTCAATACATCTTATGTTGTTATTAAACTTAGACTCTACTATAGATAACTATAAGTTAATACAATTTCAATACATCTTATGTTGTTATTAAACACCATTGTCAATTGGACGTGTTCAGACACCTACCTATTTCAATACATCTTATGTTGTTATTAAACGCAGTTTTACTGTATCATCATTGCTTCCTTTACCATTTCAATACATCTTATGTTGTTATTAAACATTTGTTACAGTAATATTTTCTTCATAGCCGTCATAATTTCAATACATCTTATGTTGTTATTAAACGTATACTGCTAATCCGAGCGTGTCTTTGTGGTCATATTTCAATACATCTTATGTTGTTATTAAACATCAATGATTACCAAACATTGATTGAAGAATTATCATTTCAATACATCTTATGTTGTTATTAAACTCTGTTGAAATCTATAAATCATGTTCCAGTCTCAGATTTCAATACATCTTATGTTGTTATTAAACCCAATTATCAAATGGAACAACAATTATTGATTCCATATTTCAATACATCTTATGTTGTTATTAAACAGGAGCGATTAGAGATGTATTTCCAACTTTTGGTCAATTTCAATACATCTTATGTTGTTATTAAACCTGCCGCCTTCACCATCTGCTCCAACATTGACAAACATTTCAATACATCTTATGTTGTTATTAAACGCTGGTGGTTTAGTAGGTACCCCTGCATTTATAGGGATTTCAATACATCTTATGTTGTTATTAAACGATCATCGTTAAAACAAACAGAATTTTAGAAATTTTATTTCAATACATCTTATGTTGTTATTAAACCGTTTTTTCTTTATAAGTAGCTATCTGCCCAGTCTGATTTCAATACATCTTATGTTGTTATTAAACCGTTTAAAACAGCATCATATTCAATCAGAATCTATTTCAATACATCTTATGTTGTTATTAAACCCTAGTAAATAAGCCATTTTACACTTTCTATTATACCTCAAAACCTATATCTATCAATACTTTTCTACTTTTTTACCAAATGATTTTACTTTTTTATAATTGCTAGTAAAATTCTCTTAAACGCTTACTCTCCCAACAGTTTTAGGACATTAAAAAGAAATTGAGCCTGGTAAATTATATAATTAAACTATCTTCATTTCCCTCTTTTTGACTCCCTAAAATTTCTTCATCAAATGAATCCTCACTCTGTAATTTAATAATACTTACACAATCTTCTTCTTTGTTTATAGCTTTTTTTAGTTCTTTTTTTAATAAAATTAATTTAGAAGGGGTAATAGGACCCTTAAAAATAGAATATTGATAATGAGGAAGATATTTTTTACATATCTTAAATATTTTATTTACTCTTTTTTCCCCAATATCGTAACAGACGATTACATAGTTATGATTTTTTATTTTCATTAATATTTATCCTTTATAGAAAATGGTATAAATAATTTATTTTCAAAAATTGTTTTAATTAATTTATAACCATCATATTTAATAGCTGTTTTATATGTTATCTTTCTCTTTAATTTAGTATGTAAAAATTTAGTTTCCATTCTATTTTCAAAAGCTTCAATAAATATATCCCTACCTTTATCATTTAAAAGACAATAATTAGTTTTCTTATCAAAATGTTTCTCAACCGTTAATCTTTTAGTATTGACTAATTCAAAGATTGTTTTAAAAACAATGATCGGTTTAAATACTTCACTTAAATCTAAAGACAAAGAAAATCTTTGTTCTGTAGGTTCATGTAAAAAAGAAATACTTTGATTTAAGTGAGTTTGATATATCGCTGAAATTGTTTTTGTATAAAGTAAAGTGTTACCAAAAGAAATTAGTGCATTAATTGGATTATCAGGTGGTCTCTTTACTCTTTTGTTCATTATAAAATCTTCAGGTAATATATATATAAACATACTATAAAAACGTTGCCATATTTCTCCTTCAACCGCCATAATCATTTTAATATCTTCTGCTTTTTTTAAACGTTTTGGCACCTCTTTTCTTAACCAGTCTATTGTTTCTTTAACCTCATTTTTACCATGCTTATAATAGTGATATAAAGTTTCATCAATGTTAATTGCAATACCATTAACTATTGCTTTTGCAATATCAATACGATAATTATTAAATGTTTCAACCTGTTTAATCAACAATTTACCACTAGTATATTTATCTTTTGGATAAAAGGTACCACTATAACCCTGATAATAGTTAAAAAAATGAATAATTATATTTTTAGATGAGATAAAATCTAATAATTTAGTATTAAGAGAAATTTCATTTAAACAATATATCTCTTTTATATTTTCTACTGGTAAATATATATTCTTACCACTTTTTCTAAAACAAAGCGAATCATCTTTACGTTTTAAATCTCCCATACTAGTTATGTATTTAGTACTTTTCATTACAACACCTCCTATATATAACAATATGCATAATATGCACATTTTTTACATTTATTTTCATTTAAAACTGGTGGTATTTGATCATTTTCTAATAATTCTTTAATTTTAATAACAATTTTATCTAATTCTTTTTCTTCAATTTCTGTTAGCTCCACTTCAATAAAAGATTTATTTTGTTTATTCTTTTCAATTACTTCTATTCGTCCTTTTCGTATTATTCCTTTTGACTTTAAAATTTTAAGATAATATAATAGTTGCCACTTTGCTGCAACTAAATCAGCATCAGACTTTTTTGTTTCAGTTAAATATTTTGCAGTTAATTTATCTAACCTAATATTATCAATTGCAATCTCTGAATTCTTATCATCTTTATACTTTTCTTCATGCAATGCTTTACCAATCTTCACATTTTCACTTTCATCCTCTAAATTAAGTCGATTACCATGAAGATAACATTGCCTTTGACAATGAAAATAATAGTTTATTAATGTTCCATTTACTTCCATATTCTTACCTCTATATAAATAACTCATCCTCAGTTTCAAAAAGGGCTGTATTTAATTTACCATCTAAAATATAATCATCACCATTTTCAATATAATAAATATCTCCAACCTGCTCTTTAAAATCAAATTGATTTTTTTTAATAACTTGATACATAAAATAATTCATCATACTTTTAACCACTGACAACTCATATACTTTTTTAGCATAATCCATTTCATTATTTTTCAATAAATCTACATACTGATTCCAAATATCTTTACCATCAAATTCTTCCCCATCAATATTAATTACCGTTCTTCCTAAAAATATCGTTACTCGATCTCTAGTATCTAATATCAATTCCATTCGTTTACTTACTGCCTGATAATCTAAACACGCAACACTTTCTCTAAAAAAATTGGGAACATTTTTTTCTTCAGGCTTTTTAGCTCTATTTGCTAGAGTCTTAAGAAGTTTTTGGTAATAATAATTAAAGTTCTTTTTTAACAATACTTTTTTCATATCATCATTAAACAATGTTAAATTTTTCTGTGCAACACGTTCATCCCCCTTATAAATATTGGTTGCCTTATTTAAATTAAAGAAATATACTATTCCTTTTCCATCTTCTTTACATGAGCGATTTATTCTTCCCATAAACTGTTCTTCACTATCAAGTTTAGATATATCTTTATAACCGATATCCATATCAATATCGACACCGGCTTCAATTACCTGGGTTGCTACTAAAATAAGATGTTTTGAAGTTTTAACAGTACTAATGATTTTTTCTCTTTCTAATACACTATCAAAACCACTAATAAATAAAACTTCACAATCTAATTCTATCTCTTTTAATTGACGATAGAACTTTTCTGCACTTTTTCTAACAATAAACTCAATCATTATTTTTTTCTTTAGCTTATTCATCTCTAAAACATGATTTAATAACGCTTCTTCAGTATTTTCTACATTTATTAGACTATAATCTGTTTTTACTCGATCTTTAAAAATTGGATTTAAAAAATATTCTTGAGGATTTGTTATTAATGAAACTGAATTACTACGATCATCTGTAAGTAATTCTAAATCTGGTAATGTTGCTGACATGATAATTATTTTTAGATTAAGAATTTGAGCAAACTCTTTTAAGAAGATGATCATCTCATTCCATATTTCAATTCGATAATTTTGGATTTCATCTAAAACTATTACCGAATTTGCATATTGACATAGACCAAACGCTGATTCTCGGTTATTTCCAAAGAAAGTATCAAACAGACCTACGTGGGTCGTTAGAATAATTGGATATGTTAGAAATTGACGGTCTAATAATGCTTTTTGATATTCATCCGAAAAGTTTTCATCTTCATCCTTTTTTAATGGAGTTGTAGAATTAACGACAGCAATATTATTCATAGCCTTACTATTACCAAAAATTTTATTTAACGATGCTAGATTTTGTTCTACTAATGTATTAAAAGGATATACATATATTATCTTATTTAAACTATCATCATTTTCAATTAAACGTAAACTAAGATTTAATGCTGTGTTACTTTTACCACTCCCGGTTGGAGCTTCTAAATAAAAAATATTTTTATCAATATTTTCTAGTAAATTTCTTTCCGCTTCTAAGAATACTTTTGTTCTTAATGCATTGATTTTTTCTTTACCAATATCATTTTTTCTAATCTTAGTAACTAATTCACTATTATCATATAGTTCAATGATTTCACCAAAATCAGCATCTTTAAGCATTACATTGTTTTTATTATCACCATAAAATTCACTTGTTGCATAATAATCACAAAAAACCAGAAGTGAATATAAGAATCTAACATAAGCATATAGATCTATTTGTATATTCATTTCATATTTCTCTAGCTTTTCAAATATATAATTATACTCATCTGTATTCAATGAATCGAGACTTAATTTCTCAGTAAACTGACTTATAAATTTCTCATCGTTCATCCATTCAATAATTCTTTTTTCCAAAATATCATCACTGTCAAGTTTATCCATAAAATATGTTCTAAAATCATCAATCTTAGCATGATGTCGAGAAATAACAAATGCATTTATATAAACAATCGGTTTTATTAATCCAATATCATTCCTTGATAACCTATTCAATTTATTTAAATAAGTTCCTAAATAGATGTATGCCGATAATTTCGAATGATCAGATTTTAAATTTTTTGGCGGATTTAAATAATTCATTACTGGATTATTCATTTTATTTTTTTGAAAAAACGGATTTATTTTTCCGGTATCATGAAAGGTAATTGTGTTAAAAAATAACTCATTAAACATTTCTTTTCCTTCATTTGATAACCCCTCTCCTAAAGAAATGTTAAAAGATTTTAAAATTGAATCCAATTTCTTTAATTTAAATATCTCTTTTAAATATTTCGTGCATAATTGAATATGTTCATTAATTGTTTCTTGATGATCATCATCTCTATGTCCATAGCACTGATCAATATTAATTATTATTTTTTCTAGCGAAACTAGATATTTATCGATATCCATAATATTCTCCCTTCAATAAAACCCGCTTAATAGCGGGTTAATAAAATACAATGTTTTTATCATTAAAACTATATACTGCACCTTTATCCACATAAAAGTTCGTATGAATAAATGTCATATACTCATACAATCCCGTTTTTTCATTTAATCCAATTGGTAAACTTTCTTGATATTTATAAAAATTAACATATACATCCTCTGCTTTTTTGAAATTTCCTGAAGGAAATAAGCAGTCAAGCGTTTCTTTATCAATATCACGTTTTTGTAAATCAACAATTACAGGATCAGTGATATTAGCTGGATGATCATTTTTACCTAAATAGGGTATAAAAATACATTTTTTGTTTATTATAGCTTTAGCTAATTTATTCGCCTCCTCATTATCCAACAAAACAACAATATCCCAACAAACATTTTCCAGCCATTGTTCTTTTATAATTAAATTACCTCCTTGTTGTTTGGATGCATAACCAACTGAATTGTTATAATATTGAATTTTCTTTGAAAAATAACCCTTTTCATTTTGAGGCAAAATAGATAATTTGATATCTTTTAATTTTTGATAAAACTCTGGTAGTTCAATTGTATTATTATAGCCCTGATAACCTAAAATTGCCCCAAATATTCCTAATAGCGCAACTCTATGAATATTACCAAAAGTAAAATAATACGTATTTACTTCCGGTCGCTTAAAAAAAGCAGTTTTACCACTTAAAGTAAACTTAAGTGCTTGCATATCTACACCTCTTTTTTAGTAATCAAATTATAGATTTTAGCTTTTTCTAAATTAGATTCTAAAACTGTTGTTTCAGGATTATAATAAATTTCAATATTTAAAATATCTTCTAATTCATTTAACATGTTACATTCAATTTTAATTTTATTAATATCTGCTTTTTCAAAACTAATATACTCGCTTAAATTTGGTAAATATGTATCCAATTTAGTTTCCACAAATAAAGCAAATTCATTTTGACATCCTTCTTTAGCGTTTGATGAAAAAGAAGTTGCTGCTACTAAAGCCGTTCTTTTAAAATTTAAATAATCTTCTTCAGTGTAGCCATCTGTGACTCCTAAAGCCACAAGTTCTTTATAAGCACTAGGATTAATTGAAAAAGGATAGAAATAATGTGCTTCATTGATTATTTTTTTAGTCCCTATAGTTGAATTTTTTGCTTCTGCATCTTTTGTATCTCTAAATGGTGATAGTATTTGCATTGTTTCAAGATCACTATCACCATATTTATTAATTCCCTGCCCAAACTGAACAGCACCAGTAATTGAAATATTATTTTTAGCTTCTGCAAATGTTGCTCCAAAGTTTTTAACATCAACAGCAGTCATTAAATTAGTTAATACTTCCTTATTATCTTTACATTTTTTTAAATCATCAACAGCAAATAATTTTTCATATCTCTCTTTTAATGAATTTGGTACTAATGTTATAGTATCATTTTTTTTTGAAAAATTCATAGATTTCATATATAATACCTTTTTACCTTCATTGTCCCACATTTTTCTCATTGGATATTTTAAAGCTTTGTCACTACCAAAAATCGTTCCATCAGATAGACTTCTAGGATAGCCAGAAAAATCAGCATTCCAATTTGCCATTTTTGATGATACTCCAATCACTCCATATACTCTTTTATCCATTTTCGTTTTCTCCCTTTTCATAAATTAAGTTTTCTCCAATATAACCAGCAATCAACATGTTTTGATTTATTTTTTGATCACTCTGATATTCCATAATCATCCCAAACAACATATTGAAACGTGTCTTACCTGTAGATAAAGCATAATTATAATGTAAGTATAAATTTTTCAATTTTGATTTCATAGAATCATCTCTCTTAATAGTTATAAATTGATTAATAAAATCTTGAGTTTTATTCTTAGCTTTGCTCTTTGACTGAAGATAAGCTATTGCTTGTCCAACTGCAAAACTATATTCTAAATCATTTTCTATTTTCATTTGCTGTTGGGAATTTATTTTTGTTCTAATACTTTCTCTTAGATCTTTCATACCATTCTCCTGTTTATTAAAATATTCATTTATAGCAAAATAAAGATTAAATTGTCTTTGAGCCAATTTAATATGTCCCATTTTTATAGAGTGAATCGTTGTTTCTAACGCTGCTTTTGGCAAAATATTTTTAATATTTCCCACTGCCCCTACATGTATCCAAGCAAAAATTGCTTCTCTACACGTAATAAGATTCTTTTTATAAACATCAATATTTTCACCCTTAATACTTATTATACTATCTGGATCCGTAAAATAATTATTAATTAAAAACTTGGAAAACAAGACATCATTAAGTAATTTTTCTACCTCATTTCTTTTATTATACTCTTGATAGTATTCATCATCAAAAGCACCAATCACATTTCGAAAATTAAACATAGGACTTAAATATTCTTTATAATCAGTAACTGTATCTATATACTCTATTTTTAATTCTTTGTCTTTTTTAATTTTAAGATAAAGCCCATTAAATCCCTTTTTTATTTTTTTGGTGTTATCTAAAAAATAAATTCTTTTAGTATCATTCTCATTACTACTAATCTAGATATTTGTTTTACCTTTATTAGCATAATTTAATAAATAATCAAAAAACTGTTTTTGTATCAATGCTTCTTCCAAGGAAAGTTTAAATGGAACTTTATGCATTCTTGTCATATTTTTTAAAAATGGTTTGTTAGAATTTAATTGCATATTATAATTTGGTACTCCATACACTGTTTCATTTTCATAAGTGTTATAATCGTTACAGTTAAATATTTTTGTCAAAAGATAACGGTTTCCTTCATTAATATATTGATGATAATCTGCTTCAAAAAAAATCTTTAAATAATCTTTTTCATTATAATCAACACCATCCAAATTATAAATATATTGTTTTAACCACTGCTTATTTTGCAATAATCTTCTTTTATCAACTTCGCTGATATTTTGAGTCACAAAATTATACATCTCTAAATCTTTACCATTATACTTAGCTCTAGGATTACTTAATGCTAAAAAATATTTTTCAGTTGCATCATTAATTTTCTTTTTATTATTCAATTTTTCTTTTTTTACAAAATATGATAAATAGTTATTTGAAAGAATTAATTTATGAGGAAGATCAAAAGTTTTTTGGGTATCTATTACTTGACTTTGATAATCATAAAAACATAATTTTTCATATAGATCATCTTCAGGTTTTTCAATAAAACAATGATCTTTTTTTGAATATTTAATTTTTTCTACATCATAAGTACCATCATCATGTACTAAAACATAATCCCCGTCAGCCAAAATTATTGTATTTAAAACTAAATTTGTATTATCTTTAAGCTCTTGCTTAAAAATTCGTAAACATTCATCAAGCATTATATAACCTCCTTTCAATAATATATGTAATTAACAAATCCAAATCCTCTAGCGTTCATTTCTAACAAACCTGATCCGATTGCTAAAAAAGCTAATTTTTGAGCATTATCATTTTCTGCAATTTCTAATTCAATCATATCCCCTAATAATTTAATTCCTTTATATTTTCTCGATACCGGAACCTTATTTTTAAAATTAATTTGATAATATAATTGAAAATCTTCATTAATTTCTTCACCAGTTATATCTTTGTATTTTTTAATTAAATTAGTTTTTAATCGTTTTTCAAAATCCTCTGTTTTAATGCTGTTTTTCCAGTATCCCTGCTCTGTTTTTAAAATCACTGGTGTAAGTGTATATATTTTTTTGATTAATTTTGGTTTAATTATTTTAACCTCAGCGGTCAGACCTTGAAATTCTTTAGTCCGATTTTTAGCTAAAGTATCATATAAATATTGAGCTAATTGATAATCTAACGTTCTTATTCTAAACATATACGAATTATCTTTTTGATAAACCCCATTTTTAGCTAAAGGATACAAACTATCAAAAGTATAAAACTTATACTGATTAGTCTCATGTATACCTAAAAACATATTATCTTTAACCATTACACTATCAATAAAGTATGCTAAATAAGTCTGTGTTTCTTCAATTTTTATATCTTTCAATAAATATAATTTTATCTTTATTTCATATACATCCATCTCTATACTCTCCATTTTTTTACATATTTTTATTATAATATATATTTATCTCATAAGCAAAAGCGCTTACATTAATAACAACAAAAATTAACTGTTATTATTTTCTAGTAAAAATATTTTTTAATTATGTTTAATACTATATTAAATAGGCGTCTTTTTTAGGATTAATACTAATATTTATAGTATCTATATTTACATTTTTATTTTTTGATTAATTTTATTCTCACTTACGCACTTTTCCCCTTTTCATATCTTAATAAAAAAATATATATCAATACTTTTACCATTTTATATTTAAAAATATATTAACTTAGCCCCTTAAAAATCAACTACCTACTATTACTTTTAATCATTGCTCTAATAAAAAATATGTGATTATAATAAAAAAACCTATTAGAATTACAATCATAATGATTGTAATTTTCTATATAGGCTTATTATAATTATTTTATTAATATCGTAATAAATTTACAATGTGATATTGATTTAATTACTACACTATTATCAACAACATCTATTTGCTCAATCTTCTCTTCCTTTAAATTAGTATAATATGCTTCACTTATATCAAAATTAAAAGTTAGTTTATCACCAATATCCTGATGATCTTTACCATTAAATAGACGAATTATATATCCTTCACCATCTTCACTTTTTTTGATTGCACTAACAACTAAGTTATTTTCACTTTCAAATAATGAATTAGTAACTGGTAAAATTTGTTCCTCATCTTCTTGGGCAAAAATCAATCTGCCATTTAAAAAGTCTGCGTATTCATATACTTCAATTGGGGTGTTATATTCTTTGGCTAAAGTATCAATATTAGCATTATTAATATCACAGTTAAAAGTTGTAAATCCTAATTTAAAATCCATTTCTTTTAATAACTGGGCAGCTGGAGTTGCAATGATTCTTTCGCCTGAAGCTCGACCGGGGCGATAAACTAAATTTTCTTTACCCATAAAACCATATGTTCTAAACAATGTTAATCTAATTTGATTTCCTTGCTCACCAATGATTTCATATTCGCGAACCCCTTGGGGAATAACCGCAATTCCTCTATTTTTATCAGCAAGAGCAACATAGCTTTGCGTTGGTTCAATTGATATTGGTGGTTCTTGCCAAGTAGATTGATCATTGACCCAATTAGCTAATTCTTTTGGTTTTTCTGCCTTCTCCTGGTTTCCTAACCCTTCAAGATATAACTCCATTTCTTTATCATAAGTGTTTGGTCGTTTGATCAAACCAAACTGCTGATCAGCATAATTGAATTTAGTCGTCAGCGCACTATCAAATAAGATGCATAAACGATGTGATAATCCTTGATTATCGACATGTACGTTTAGATCAATTATATTTGAACCTTTTCTTAAAACCACTTCTAAAGTTACTGGTAACTTAATACTTGTCTGTTGTTTAGCCCGTTCTTGTAAATCAGCAGGAATATCCATTTTATAATTGATCGTTGTCTTTTGATAAAGACTAGAGCCAGTTATCTGGTAATCAAATTCACTGTTAATAGAAAATATTTCTAAATCCTGACGTGGCGGCGAGTAATTGAAGCTGTCACCATCATCACCATTTTCAACAAGAACAGCTTGATTTTGATAATGATAATCAGCTAGTTTATCATAGATATCAAGACTTCCTTGCTTATTAACTGTAATTTGATAATACTCATTTTCCATGCTTGTTATTTCTTGAAGATCGTCATTAGATTTATCATCCAAATCAATTGTATATTGCACATAACCTAATGCTGGTACATCTCTAGCTTCGATGGCAATCTTTGCTTGATAGACTACACTAGGCAGATAGATATTTTTACTAGGATTTAATCGAATTGTTTGTGATAAAACATAGTCAGTAAGATCTGTTTTTTCAATTACAGTATATTTAACATGATTACCATGATTATCCTTAATTGCAAAATTATCAGCTGGTAAATATGTTTCAAAAATAATTGTATCATTACGTTTTTTTGGTAATGTATTAAATAATGTTAAGGTGATCTCATTATTAGTTTTATTCTTGATTTTAGTTGCAATCAAACGTGAATGTAACTCAACTAAATTAACCGCAATATCCCGAGCTTGTTTATAGCGCATATATACATCTTCATTAGCGTTATCAGAAATACATGATCCAATTGAATCATGAGCTGCATTTTCAAATAACAATTTCCAAATCTCACTAACTGCACTATGAGGATAATCATTACCTAAATGATACGACATTGTTAACATCGGTTCTAAAATATTAGTAACATAATTTTGTACTTGCGTATTTAACACTTTCAAATCACTTCGTGATGAAAAAATCGATTTATGAATCCGCATATGCTTTGCAATTACTAATTCACCACTCACTTCTTCTAAATCAGGTTTTTCACTTTTTACATCTTTAATATAGTCTTCAACACAACTAATAATGTATTCATTATCAGGATCTTTTTCATTTCTTTTCTTAATCAAATCAGGAAGATTTTTACGAATTGGAGCCTGATCAAATCCATTAGGAAAGTAAATATGTTTTGTAGCACTACGGCTACCTGCTTTTTCAAAACATTCTTTTTGCCAAAACTCATCACTTGCTTTATCATCTTCAGGTATATTTCCACCAATATAATAACCAAAAGGAATTTGGGTAGTAAAAACAACACTGCCATCATCACCACGCCAATTATAATCGGTATGTTTGACCATATCATCACTAACGCCTCGCCAAAATAAAGTATCTTCAATTCCAAACTGGCGATATATTTGAGGCATATTACCTGACTGTCCAAATGAATCAGGAACATAACCCACATTCATATACTCTCCGAAAGTTTCACAACACTTCATTCCATAATACATATTTCGAACGATACTTTCACCAGAAATTACTAGTTGATCACTTTGAGTATACCAAGGTCCAATGATTAATTTTTTAGCTTTGACAAGTTTTTTAATTCTTTGTTTATCTTGTGGCATCCATTTAATGTAATCTTCTAATAATGAACCTTGAGCATCGACCATAAAATATTTAAAATCATTATTTGTCTCTAATGTATCTAAAACGTCTTTAAGATCTTTCATTAAATAAACTTTTGATCTTGAAGTTGTAAAATACCATTCTCGATCCCAATGTGAATGAGGGATCACATGTACTTTTCTTTTCATATTAACTCCTTTAATTTAATAGGAAGATTTTCATCTTCCTATTTTTTATTCAATTACTATTTCAATATCATCAACTGATATTGTCTCTTCTTCATCTTTATCATCATTAAAATCAACAACCATTGGTGCTACAATTGCAATAAATAAAGCTCCAACAATAATTCCAACAAGATAAGCCCAACCACCAGTGATTGAAACAAATCCATACATTCCTCCAACTGGCGGAATATCAGCAGTTGCTCCAAGTAAACAACAGATTCCTGCTCCTAAAGCTCCACCAATCATATTAATAGGAATTAAACGGCTAGCCTTAACTAATGTAAAAGGAATCGCTCCTTCGGTAATACCAATAAATCCCATAACCCAGTTACCTTTACCGGCTTCTTTAAAACTTGGTGAAAAACGATTTTTCTTAATTACAGTAGCAATTGCATATGCTAATGGGGGAATACAAATAGCACAATTAATATATACATTTGGTTGATAAATTCCTTCTGTCATTAAAACATTTCCAGCCATCCATGCTGACTTATTGATTGGTCCACCCATATCTGAAGCAATCATTGCTCCTAAAACTAATGAAAGGATCAATTGGCTAGTTCCACCACTACACATATCTCTTAACCACGATACTAAAGCATCATTAATTGAGGCTAGTGGAGTCGCAAGAATAACTCCCATAATTATAGCAACGGCACCAGTTGCTAAAAATGGTAAAATAACTAACGGCATCATTTGCTGCATTGAATCAGGTAATTTGATATGTTCTTTACCCCATTTTACAATATATCCAGCGATAAACGCAGCAATAACAGCTCCTAAAAAACCGGCTTTTGTATTACTAGCTAATGCCCCACCAATTAAACCAGCTCCAATAGCAGGTTTGTCAGCAATTGAAAAGGCAATGAAACCAGCTAACACAGTATTAACTAAGCCAATACCTGTCCAACCTACCTGCTCTAATAAATATAAGATGTGTAAGAACCCATCTTTTGTTGCATAAGCATCAAGACTATTGATTCCCATCGCTACCCCTATCAATTTTGGAATAGCCACAACTAGTGATGCCCCAATAATTAAAGGTAGCATATAACCAATTCCTGACATTATATGTCCTTTAGCATCTTTTAAAAACTTTTTCATTCGTTTTACCTCTCTTTTCATATTTTATGTTATAATGAGAGTACACACTACTCACTATAGTTTTGTGTATGCAATTTGACTCCGCCAAGTTAAATTGCTTTTTTATTTTTGTGTTGCTTGAACACATTTTTTTATGACCGCCTCCGGAGCTTTGATACAAGTTGTAATATCAATTCTAATTACCGGTTTTCCTTCAAAACGCTCCATTCCTAGAATTTTTTGATCTGATGCTACAATTACAAAAGCTGCTTCTTTAGCCTCTTCCTCAGTAATCTTGTTGACCTGACCCATACTTCCTTGCTGCTCCATTTTTAAATCATAACCTAATTTAGCTCCTGCTTTTTCTAAGGCTTTAGCTGCCATAGGTGTGTGTGCTAATCCCGCAGGACAAGCGGCAATACCAACGATTTTCATTTAATCTACCTCCATATTTTTTAATATATAATCTTTTAGCGCCGATTTATTAGTTGAAGATTTTACCGTATTCTTAAACTCATCTTCTAATAAACAAGTAGCTAATTTAGATATCATCTGTAAATGAAGATTTCCTTCATTTTGTTCAGGAACTAACAATGAAAATAAATAATTCACTTTTTTATCATCCATAGTTCCCCACTCAATTGCTTCATCAGTTCTTAAATATAAAATTGCAGCCTTTTTGACATGGTTACTACGTGCATGTGGAATTGCGAATCCATCTTGCAATCCTGTTGGAAATTCTGCTTCACGTTTTATTAAATCTTCAAGCAGTCCTTCTCGATTGTCACAAATATTATATTCATGGGCTTTGTCTGCAATAAACCCTAATAATTGATTTTTATTCGTCACTTTCACATCCAAAAATATATAATCTTCATTAAGCATTCCGTTACTACCTCCTTGCTACAACTATAGTCTATCTCGAATCTAAATTTATTTCAATCAATGCTATTTCCACTTATTAACGGAAACTTTTACTTTATAAACATCAAGATTTCCATTTTATTTTGGAAATAATTTATTTGCATAAAAAAACAATTATCTATACAATATAGACATAATAAGGAAGGAATCGTGATAATGATGTTTCCATACAATCGTTTAAATGAAATATTTGACTATGTCAGACAAGATAATATAGTATCTGCAAGTCAGTTATCAGTTCTATTAAACATCACAGATAGAACGATCCGTAGTGATATTCAGGCAATTAATGAAATTCTTGAAAAAAATGGAGCAAAAATAAAATTAAAAAGAAAAGCTGGATATTATATTGAGATCAATGATCAAGAAAAATATAATACTTTTTTATGCTCAATAAAACAAACAAGAACTAGTAATTTAGAATTAGACAGTTCTCAAGATCGGATTAAATATTTATTAAATTTATTATTATATAGTGATGAATATATGAGTCTAGATGATTTGGCTGATAATATCTATGTGAGTAAAAATACGTTACAAAACTATATTAAAACTTTAAAAGCTATTTTTTCAAAATATAATCTTGAATATATCTCAAAAACTAATGTCGGGGTCAAAATAATTGGTAATGAAGATGATAAACGCAAATGTCTAGTTGAAAATGTTTTATCGTACAACTTTCAAAACTATGTTACCGGCTTTACAAAAGATGAATATACTCTTTTTGAGGGAATTGATCTAGATCTTCTTAAACAAATTATCTCTAATAAATTAAAAAATGCACATATAAAAACAAATGATTTTAATTTTAAAAACCTAATCATCCATTTTGCTTTAATGATCTCAAGAATTCAATTTGACTGTTATATCAATACGAACAATACTATTAAAATTGATGATAATTATACTGATTTTATTGATGATATTGCAAATGAAATTGAGTATACTTTTAATATTACGATTAGTGAAGGTGAAAAAAAATATATTTATTCACATTTAGTAGCCAATACACAATTAAACGACTTAGTCGATAATGATAATAAAATCAAGGAGTTAGTAGAAGAATTATTGAATAATATATATTTTGATTATAATTTTGATTTGCGTAATGATGAAATTTTGTCACATGACCTCTTTTTACATTTTAAATCTATCTTAAATACTAAATCATTTGCGTTAAATAAACGAAATCCATTATTAAATACCATTAAAACTAATTTTCCTTTAGCATTTGATATTACTTTAACGTGTACCGCAAAAATCTTTAATAAGCCACCCTATATTTTAACTGAAGATGAAGTTGGTTATGTTTCTTTGCATATCGGAGCTGCGATTGAGCGTTGTTTTTCAGGAAGCCTTCAAAACAAAAGTGTTATTTTAGTCTGTGGTTCTGGTCAAGCTACAACAAGAATGTTAGAAGCTAGATTAAATGTTTTCTTTAAAGATAAGATAACAATTGTTCGTAAAGCTTCATATAACGAATTTATTAATTATACAAAAAGAGAATTATTGAATATTGACTTTGTTATTTCTACAATACCATTAAAGAGTGAACATATTCCTACCATTACTGTTGACTTTGCTTTAAATAATCAAGATATCGAAGCAATCTCTAAATTTCTAACATCAATTTCTTTAAATAAAATGAAGAAATCAAATAAATTTTTTGATAAAAACCTCTTTATTCATTTAGATGGAATAGACTCTAAAGAATCTTTATTAAAACAAATGTGTCAATTAATGGAAAAACAAAATATTGTTGATAGCAATTATTTTGATTGTGTTATGGAACGTGAAAATTTAGCAAAAACTAATATGAATGAAGTATTTGCATTACCACATCCTATGCGCCTATGTGCTAAAGATACTAAAGTTGCTGTTGCTATCATCGATAAACCATTAACCTGGTATCAACAAGATACGGTTCAGATTATCTTTTTACTAGCAATAAAACAAGGTGACCAACAAGACATTGAGCACCTTTATGATATCTTTATTGAAATTGTTAATAATGCTAAGTTACAGCAAAGTATTATTCATAGTTATAATTATGATAGTTTTATTAATAATTTATTAGAGAATATGGAGTAATCTTATTAAGACTCAAACATCGACCTATTTTGGTGTTTGAGTTTTTTATTTATAAAATCTTTTGCATTTCCTCAATTAAAACTTTACGGGTTGGATATTTATCAACTATTTGTATAAAAATACTATTACGTTAAAACGTAACAACTCTATTGCAACACTATTTTTTAATAAAAATTGTAATAACATATATCATTTATTAAAAACTTTTCCTGATAATGAAATTATGGAACTCGATGAAGAGCTGTTAAAAAGTTTAGGTAATAAAATATGGGAATTTGATGGTGTTTATAAAAATTGGAACACATATAACGAACTTATTGATAAAATTCCTTATACAAATCACCACACAAATATTGTTTTTAGTATATTTAATATTAATAAAGATTTTTCATTATTAGAAATAGTAGACTTTTTTAAATCACTGGAACAAAAAGGTTACAATAATGAAAACATGTATTTTATCATTAGTTTATGTAATGATAACATTAATAAGTATGCTTTATTATACACTATCTAAATATAAAGAAAGTACACATATTAATATTTTATATCTCTTTTCTTTAAATAAAATCCTATTGTTGATATAATAGCTTCTAGGAGTGTGAATTAAATGAAAACAGTAAAAGTAGTAGCTGCGATTATAAAAAAAGATAACAAAATACTAATTGCCAGTAGAAAAAAAGGGGAGTTTGCTGGCATGTTTGAATTTCCTGGAGGAAAAATTGAACCTGGAGAATCTGGAGAACAAGCTCTTATTAGAGAAATTCAAGAAGAACTAGAAACAACAATTATTATTGAAGAATTTTTTATGAATGTGAATTATAAATATCCAACATTTATCTTAGATATGGATTGCTATTTATGTACTTTAAAAGATAATCATATTAAACTAAATGACCATAACAGTATAAGATGGATTTCATTAGATGAACAAAATATTAATTGGATTCCCGCCGACATACAAATATTTGATACATTAAAAAAACGAGGAATTTTACATGACACTAACAATTGATTATCATAAAAATTTAAATGCGCTAAATACAGTTGATAAAACATACCAACCCCAATTGTTGTTTAATGATTATAAACAAGGTATGAAACTATCTCATGAACTTGTACAACAACTAAACTCTTGTGATAGTTTTGAATTATCAATTGCCTTTATCAGCATGTCAGGACTTGCAACAATCAAACAAACTTTATTAGATTTGGAAGAAAAGAATATTCCTGGAAAAATAATTACTTCCACGTATCTAGGATTTAATGAGCCCCGTACGTTTCAAGAATTACTTAAATTTAAAAATTTAGATGTTAGAATTTATGATGATGAAAAGGCTGGTTTTCATCCAAAAGGATATATTTTCAAAAAGGAAAATACTTTTAATATTATTGTAGGAAGTTCAAATTTAACCCAATCTGCTTTATCAATAAACCAAGAATGGAACTTAAAGTTTTCATCGACCAATAATACAAATATTGTTGAACAAATAAAAAAAGAATTTAATCAACAATGGGAAAACTCTATTTCTTTAACAAATGATTGGATTGAAGAATATAAAAAAAATTATGTTAAACCTATTAAATCAGTTACTAATATTATAAAAAAAGAAATAAAACCTAATAAAATGCAACGAGCTGCATTAGATTCATTAAAATCAATTAGAAACGAAAATAAAAATAAGGCTTTACTTATTTCTGCAACCGGTACAGGCAAAACATTTTTAAGTGCTTTTGATGTGAAAAATGTTAATCCCAAAAGAATGTTATTTGTTGTCCATCGAGAAAATATTGCTAGAACAGCAATGTTGTCATTTGAAAAAATAATAAATAATCATAGTTTCGGTGTATTCACAGGTAACAATAAAGATATTAATGCTGATTATATATTTTCGACAATCCAGACAATTCATAAAAAAGAATATCGTGAAATGTTTAATCCAAATGATTTTGATTATATCATTATTGATGAAGTTCACCGTGCTGGAGCTAATTCATACCAAGAGTTAGTAAACTATTTCACCCCTAAATTCATGTTAGGTATGTCTGCAACACCAGAGCGTAGTGATGATTTCGATATTTATAAAATGTTTGATTATAACATTGCGTATGAAATTAGACTACAACAAGCAATGGAATATGACTTATTATGTCCCTTTCATTATTATGGTATTACAGATATTCAAGTTAATGGAGAATCACTGGATGATAAAACAGATTTTAACAATCTTGTTTCCAAAGACCGAGTTAAGCATATAATAGAACAAATAAATCGTTATGGATATTCAGGCGATCGTGTTCGGGGATTAGTTTTTTGTAGTCGTAAAGATGAAGCAACGGAACTATCTAACTTATTCAATACCCGTGGTTACAAGACTATATCTTTAACCGGTGAAAATACTGAAGCACAACGCCGTGATGCGATGAACAGACTTGAAAGTGATGATTTAGTTAATTGCTTAGATTATATTTTTACAGTAGATATATTTAATGAAGGAATTGATATTCCTAAAGTTAATCAAGTTATCATGCTACGTCCAACTGAATCAGCAATTGTTTTTGTTCAACAGCTAGGACGTGGTCTACGTAAAGATCCTTCTAAAGAATATGTTGTTATTATTGATTTTATTGGAAATTATGAAAAGAACTTTTTGATTCCTATTGCATTAAGCGGTAGTCTAAGCTATAACAAAGATACTTTAAGAAGATTCGTAAGTGAAGGTTCTTTAATTATTCCAGGTGCATCAACAGTTAATTTTGATTTGATTTCTAAAAAGAAAATTTTTGAATCGATTGATAAAGCAAATTTTAGTGATATTAAAATCATTAAGGAAAGTTATCAACAATTAAAACAAAAACTAGGTAAAATTCCTAGTTTAAAAGATTTTGATAAATATGAATCTATTGATGTCTTAAGAATTTTTCAAAATAAAAATTTAGGTTCATATCATAAATTCCTAACAAAATACGAAAAAGAATATAATGTTAAATTCAGCTCTGTTCAAGAACAATATCTTACTTATATCTCAACCAAACTTGCATCAGGAAAACGAATTCATGAATTAGAAGCAATTAAAATTGCAATTGAAAAACATACTAATTTACTTGATAATTTAAAAGAATCTTTGTTGAATAACTATAATCTTAATTTACCTAAAATAACTTATCAGACAATCATTAATATTCTAAGTCAAAATTTTGCTACTGGCTCATCAAAAGCAACATTTAAAGATGCTATATTTATTGATGAAAACCTCAATACTTCTGCACAATTTAAAATGTTATTAGCTGATCAAGAATTTAAAAAACAAATAATTGAATTACTCGATTTTGGAATAAATCGTTATAAACAAAATTATACGAATACATATAAAGATACCTCACTATGCCTATATAAAAAATACACTTATGAAGATGTTTGCCGCTTATTAAATTGGGAAAAAAATTTAGTTCCACTTAATATAGGTGGATATAAGTACGATAAACATACCAACACTTTTCCTGTGTTTATTAATTATGATAAAGAAGAAGGCATTAGCGAATCTATCAAATACGAGGATAGATTAGTAGATCAAAATACTATAATTTGTTTTTCTAAGCCAAGGCGTACGATTGAATCCGAAGATGTAGTTAAAATATATAGTGAAAAAACTAATCATGTTAAAATCCATCTATTTATTAGAAAAAATAAAGATGATGAAGCCTCTAAAGAATTTTACTATTTAGGTCTAATGCACGCTTATGGCGAACCAATTCAAACAACTATGTCCAATACAAACAATAATGTTGTTCAATTTACTTATAAATTGGAAAATGAGATAAGAAAAGATATTTACGACTATATAACAAATAACGATTAGATCAAATAAAATCTAATCGTTATTTTACATAACTACATTACATTTAAAATTACACTTGAAAATAGGCTTATGACTAAAGAAATAATATTAAATTAATGATAAATTTAATATTATTAAAAAAATCTTCCTTGCTTCAATCTCATCATAATCATTTGAAAGCATTTTGATTAATTGATGATATTTATTTAATCACATATTTACTCTTTCAATTTTTAAAAACTCCCTAATATATTTTTTATAAATTTTCATAGTTTCATTTTATTTTTCCATTATTATATCATCTATGTATAATTTGCTTATATAATCTTTATTTCACGCAATGACAATTATTAAAATTACTTTGAAAATTACACAACAACAAAATTAAAAGTAAAGATTGATTTTTATACTTTCATAAAAAATAGAATAATTATATGAAATTTTTACTAGACAATACCTAAAACAGCTATATAAAAAGTTCGCTAATATAACGAACTTTTATATTTTTATAAAGACATTCCCGCATAGAATCCATCACGTATAGCATTAGCAACCTTACCAATTTTTTCACTATCCCCAACAATTCTTGTTTTAGTTGGATAAATATTTCTAATTTCTTCAGCTAATTCACGATTTGGTTTCATTCCAAATGCTCTAATAATCGTATCCGCTTTACAAACAACTTCTTGTTCATCTTTTTGATAAGTAATGCCATCATTATTAAACTCAATAACTTTAGCACCGGTAATCACATTAATTTTATATTCATCAATCTTTGCAAAAATTGAAGCCTGGTTAATAAATAATACATCTTTAGCAATACTATCAGCCATCTCAATTATTGTAACATTTTTACCATGTTCACTAGCAAGTTCAATGGCACTATCAATACCTGACAATCCCCCACCACACATAATGACATTTTCACCTTTAATCATACCTTTGTGCATATGTGCGTCAATTACACTAATTACATTCTCATTATTGATACCATTTATTGGAGGTATAATTTCATCTGCTCCACAGGCCACAATAATTTGATCTGCATTTTTTAAAATTTGATCATCTGCTTTTACTTCATAATTAAAGTGTATTATTACATCCAATTTATTTAATTGTACTTCAAACCATTTAACTAATTTCTTTAATTGATCCTTAAATTTTGGTGTCGCAGCAACACTTAATTGTCCACCAATCATATTAGTCTTTTCATAAATTTCCACATTATGTCCTTCAGCAGCAGCTACTCTAGCAGCTTCTAATCCAGCAGGTCCTGCACCAATCACAACAATATTTTTTACTTGACTACATGGCTTAATTGCAAAACGTTCTTCTTCACATGCTTGAGGATTTACTGCACAACTCAACTTAGTAAGACGTCCGACAATTCTCCCTACACATTCTTCATTGCAGCGAATACATGGGCGAACATCCTCTTCATGATCGCTCATCAATTTATTTACTGTATCTGGATCCGCAATAAATTGACGACCAAACATAACAAAATCAGCATCTTTAGATTCAATTAATCGAAGTGCTGATTCAGGTGTATGATTTCCAGCATTCATGATCGGAATATTTACATGTTTGCGCGCTTCTTTGCATACATAATCCATACAAGCATCACCTAAATATGCAGTTGGGAAAATATAATCAATCCGTTCATAACATCCTGCGTCAATATCTAAAGCATCTACCCCAGCTTTTTCTAAAATCTCAATTAATTCCATACTTTCATCCAAGGTTCTACCCTCTACAAATAGATGATCTAAAGCAATTCTAAATATAACTGGTAAATCAACTGCCTGTTTTATAGATTGCACAATTTCTGTAGCAAAACGCATTCTATTTTCAGCACTACCACCATATTCATCAGTTCGCTTATTCCATACAGGCGACATGAATTGATCAACCAAATAGCCCGCATGTCCATGAATTTCTATTGCATCAAAACCAGCGTTTTTAGCAATTATTGCGCTATTAGCAAACTCTGTCATAATTTTTTTAATATCTTCTTCACTCAATGGACGACACTTCATTTCAGGATTAAATGTTGATGGTGTATCACTTGAAGAGAATGGTGGTTCTCCATACATGTTAGGAAAAGCATTTCTTCCAGTTCCACAACTAATTTGACAACAAATTTTTGCCCCCCAACGATGTGTCGCTTCAACTACAGTTGTCAATTGAGGAATAACGTAACTATTTTGTAAGATTCCTTCTAATGATCCTTGTGCTAAATCAGGATTTAAAAATTGACATCCCATAATGATCAATCCAACCCCACCTTTAGCTCGCGCTTCAAAATAATCAATTTCATCATTAGCAATACATCCATCAATATGTGAAGAATTAGTTCCCATTGGTGCCATAACAAAACGATTTTTCACTTCCATATTACCTATTTTAAAAGGTGTAAATAATGCATCGTATTTCATATAAATTACCTCCGTCGATATTTAAATTTTATCTTTCTTGTTAAAAAAATACCATGGGCAAAAATACAAATATTTAATTACTGGTTGTGCAAATTGCACAACTACATTTATAATATAAAGGAGGTGAGCTTATGAAAGATATGTATGAATTTCTATTCAATGGATTAATAAATCATAATCTGCATCAATTTATGAAACAATTATACGAATATTTCCATCATCCAATGGTCTTATGTGATGTGAATTATGTAGTTTTGGCACAACATCCAAATCAACAAATTGGAGATATGCTCTTTGATCACATGCAAGAACATCAAAAAGTAGCAGTTGAGATGCTCCCATTTATCCAATTAGGTAATTATCAAAAAGATTTGGATCAAAATAATAATGTTATCTATGTCGATTACGGAGTTGGGCAGACAATTCCACGAATTATTGCAGCAATAACAGACAATGATAATATTATTGGTTACTTATGCATTTTATTTGCAGATGGCAAGCCATCATCTGAAATATTCAGTTTTATCAGTAAATTAGCTAAAACTATCGCATCCATTATTTGTCACAGCAAAACCGGCTATAATTATAATCGTTACGAATATTTTGCAATAATGAATTACTTATTCTCAAATGACAATATAAATAAACATGATTTAGAAAAATTATTACCTGCACAACCCAATAATTTTAGCAGAGATTACTGTATTATTACTACAAAGGTAGGCTTAAAAAGCAATGAGATAGTGTATTTAAATCAACTTCATCAGCATATTATTACTTTACCAAATACATATTCTTATCTCCAAGATAACTGCTTATATATTTTAATTACCGGGCTTAATAGAGCAACAAAAAACAATATTATTAATAAAGTAAAAAGTTTAATAACTGCTGTAAATATTTATAAATTAAAGTTTGGTATTAGTTATATTTTCGATAATCTGTTAGATATTAATATTTATAAACAACAAGCACTGAAAGCTTACGATTTAAGTAAACAGCAATTTACTTTTTTTGAAGATATTGCTTTAGAATCATTTTTTACTACTAGTTCATACAAGATATATCTCCATCCACTTATTACAAAACTAAAACAAATTGATGAATCAACTAAGAATGATTATTATCATACTTTAAAATCGTATATTTGTAATTTTGGTGACTCTCATAAAACAATTGAACAATTGGCTATCCACCGCAATACACTACTTTATCGTTTAGAAAAGATCAAGGAACTTACCAATGTTGATTTACATGATGAGAAATTATGCACATTGCTGCTAATCAGTTTTTTTCTTGCTGAAAACAATTAAATCATTATCAGCATAAAGTTTGTTAATTTATTTCAATATTTTGGTATAATAACAATTGAGCTGCTCTATTAAATAAGCCCAAATATGATAGTCGTATATAGAAGTAGATTAGCTAAGATGATTATAGAATCAAATTTTTCTTTATCGACAAAAGTCTTAACAGTTAAGATAAGATTATCACATCTATCAGGATTGTTAGGGAAGTTATATTAAAAATGTCCTGATTAAAGTTCATTGCATAAACTTGATTGTTTTGAGTTGATTCATCAATATCTACATAGAGTGTATTCATAAAATCAGCACCTTTCAATTGAAATATAACTAAAAATAAATACTTGACTAACCTCTGTTCTTTAGATATGTCATAATCTCGCCATAAGAATAAAACAATATTAATCAAGGCTACGCATCAAAATATATTGAATAAACAATATTCGATGAGGTAATTCATTCTAAAATTGAAAGACAGACTCATTAAGTAGAATGCAGCAAGGTGAAAAAGAATATTATTACTTAGGAAAATCCAATATGAAATTAAGATTGTAAAGGTGCTGTAATCTTTACAAAATATATTATACGAGGTGATAGAAAATGAAAGAATGGGATTTATCGAAATTATATCAATCATTTGATGATTCTAGTTTTACTACTGATTTTAACCAAATCATTAAATTACAAAAACAAATAAATACATATCGTAATAACAATGATGAAAAATCATTAGAAAATTATTTAGTCGATTTAATAAAATTAAATCAACTAATTGAAAAAGTAGCTAATTATATTAGTTTAACTTTATCAGTCGATACAACAAATAGCATTGCTTTAAAATATAGCGATCAGCTAGATAACCTTTTAGCTTCTTTTGTTGAAGATGAAGTCTTAAATCAACAATGGATCAGTACTTTTAAGCTTGATTCATTAAAATCAAACTTAATCAAGGAACATCTATTTATTTTAAAAGAAATTCAGCAAAATCAAAAATACACTTTAGATAAAAAGAGTGAGAGCATCATTGCACACATGCAAAATACTGGTAGTAATGCTTTTAGCAAACTAAAAGATCAATTAATTTCATCAATTGAAGTAACTATCGAGGACCAAACCTACCCTCTAACTTCGGTTTTAAATATGGCCTATGATAAGGATCGCGAAATACGTAAAAAAGCTTACCAAGCAGAAATAAACAGTTATCAAGATAAAGAACAGGCTATTGCTGCTTGTTTAAACGGAATCAAAGGAGAAGTACTCTATACTACTAAATTAAGAGGATATGAAAATGAACTAGAAAGAACCCTTATCAATGCACGAATGTCAAAAGAAACATTAGATGTTTTATTAACTGTGATGCAAGAAAACCTTAATGTCTTTAGGGATTATCTAAAAACTAAAGCTACTGCCCTTGGATATCAAAACGGATTACCTTGGTTTGAGCTTTATGCCCCTGTTATCGAAGATCATGACAGTCATCCATACGAAAAAAGCTGCCAATTTATTATTAATCAATTTAGTACCTTTTCTGAACATTTAGGTACTTTTGCGAAAAAAGCAATTGAAAATAATTGGATTGATGTTTATCCCCAAAGCGGTAAAGTTGGCGGAGCCTTTTGTTGCAATCTTCATAGTATCAAGGAAAGTCGTTTTTTATTAAATTATGGTGACAGCTTTTCTGATGCAATTACGATGGCTCACGAGCTAGGTCATGGCTTCCATGGTGAATGTTTAAATGATGAATCTATTTTAAATAGTGACTATCCTATGCCAATTGCGGAGACTGCTTCAACTTTTTGCGAAACAATTGTAACTAAAGCTGCTTTAAAAAAAGCTAATGATCAGACGAAACTAAGCTTATTAGAAGATGAATTATCAGGAGCTACCCAAGTAATCGTCGATATCTACTCTAGATACTTATTTGAAAGTCGTTTTTTTGAAAAAAGAGAAACTGGTGCTTTGTCAGTAGAAGAGATCAAAGAACTAATGATTCAGGCTCAAAAAGATGCTTATGGAGATGGTTTAGATCATCAATATCTTCATCCATATATGTGGACCTGGAAACCACACTATTATTATGCAGATTGTTCTTTTTATAATTTTCCTTATGCTTTCGGTCTTCTTTTAGCTAAAGGATTATACACTATTTACCAAAAAGAAGGTTCAAAATTTAGCAATACTTATGAAAAATTATTATCCTTAACAGGGAAAATGTCATTAGAAGATGTTTGTTCAAGTGTTAATATTAATTTAAAAGATAAGTCATTCTGGCAAGCATCAATCAATACTTTTAAAGAAGATCTCACCTTATATAAACAATTATTAAATAAAGATGTTATATCACAATAAAGAGATATAACATCTTTTTACTTTATAAAGTATCTAATAAAAACAATTAACTTATCAAATCAATTACTTTATATTATAAAAGTTTATTGTTTAGAAGCTTTTATTTTAAGCTTTTTTGAATTTCGTGATTAAATTCACTTTTCCAATCCGTTGGATAAGTTCTTGTATTTTTTAAAAGCTCTTCTACAAAATCAGCAACATCATCTCCAGTTATTTCTAAAACTGATCTTCGTACTGCTGCCCTTCTTCAAATAATTCAAGTAACCCTATTGAATTTCAAGCATATCATATCCTGACCCGGATACAAACTGCCATATATATGCTTGAATTTTTTTTAAAACACACTGCTAATCAGCCGGTAATTGCTCTACCCTTTTCATATGCGTTCGATATTCCTTTTTACTTTTTATCATTATTTTAATATTAAAATAATCATCAAAAAATTTATTCATTTTTACCACTCTCCTTTAATTCATTAAGTTTATCAGTCATAAATTCCCATTTTGTCCAAAAGAGTCGTAATTTTTCACGTCCACTTTCATTTAAAGAATAAAATTTTCTTGGAGGTCCCATTTTAGACAACTTTTTTTGAATCTTAACTAATCCACTCTTTTCAAGCCTAACTAATATAGTATAAACTGTTCCTTCCACAACCTCTGTAAATCCTAACTGATTGAGTCGTCTTGTAATCTCATATCCATATGTTTCTTCTTGATTAATTATTTCTAAAACACAGCCTTCTAATATTCCTTTTAATATCTCTGTTATATCCTTCAAGTCAACTACTCCTCCCTACTTATAAGTCCATGTATTCAGTAATGCTAAGTACTGCTATATAATAATAAATAGTAGTATGTCTATCAATATAAATTAGTGAGTATAGCATCTAAAAATAATCTTTTTAGTATTATAAAATTAGCTTCTTTTATAAGTAAAGAAGCATCTATCACTATATCTTGCCATTATCATGATATAATATATTTATCAAAATAAAGGAGCTGAAATTATGAATGCTAAAGATATCTTAACTCATTATCAAAATTTTGCAGTAATCGGTGTAACGACAAATCCTGATAAATTTGGCTACAAGATTTATCAACGTTTAAATGAAATAGAAAAAACTGTGTATGGGGTTTCACCTATTTATAAAGAAATTGATGGAAAGTCAACTTTTCCCAATCTAACTGCCATTAAAAATAAAATTGACGTTGCTGTGTTTGTTGTTAGTCCAAAATTTGGAATAGATTATATTAAAGAATGTAACCAGCTTAATATCAAACATATCTGGTTACAGCCAGGTACTTATAATGATGATTTGATTTCTTTGATTAATGAAAATAATCTTAATTATTATCAAAATTGTGTTTTAATAGAAAGTCAAGATTTATAAAATCAGTTTTAAACTGATTTTTTGTTTAACTTAATATTAATTTCATTTGCAATGGCTATAATATTAATAGGAGGTTTATATGAAAAAAATATATTATAATGGTGATATTCTAACGATGGAAAATAGTGATTATGAAGCTATTTATGTAGAAGATGGTGTGATTAAAAAATGTGGTAATTATTCTGAAATAAAAAATCTAGTCTGTGCTGATACTGAGTTCATTGATTTACAAGGAAAATGTTTAATGCCCTCTTTTATTGATAGTCATAGTCATGTTGTTTCTTTAGCAAGTACACTTAAACTTGTTGATTTAAGTAAAGCAACAAGTATTGCTCAAATTATTCAATGTTTTAAAAATTATATTGAAGAAAATAATCCTACTTCAGAAGAAATGTTAATAGGTTTTGGCTATGATCATAATTTTCTCAAAGAACAATGCCATCCTACTGCAAGTGATTTAGATAAAATTTCTACCACTAATCCAATTATGATGGCTCATGCATCAGGTCATATGGGTGTAGTCAATACTAAAACAATGCAGCTACTAGGACTAACTGATCAAATTAACGATCCTGTCGGTGGTAAATACGGACGTGATGAGGATGGTCATTTAAATGGTTATCTTGAGGAACAAGCTTTTATTACGATTGCAAGCCAAGGAAGCAAGGAAAATAAAAATTTAAAAACACAAATCCTTGATGCCTTAAAAATCTATGCTAGCTATGGAATCACAACTGTGCAAGAGGGATATATGAAACAGCATGAATTTGATTTATTGAACTCTTTGGCGACAGAAAATAAATTATTTCTCGATGTTGTAGGTTATGTTGATATTAAAAATAATTATTCTTTATATCGGGATAATCAACAATATCATCATTACTTAAATCATTTTAAACTAGGCGGTTATAAGTTATTTCTAGATGGTTCTCCACAAGGAAAAACCGCCTGGTTATCTAAGCCATATGAAAATAGTGGTGACTATTGTGGATATCCGATCTACTTAGATTCAGATGTTAAAAAATTCGTAGATATGGCTATTAATGATAAAGCGCAACTACTAACTCATTGTAACGGTGATGCTGCTTCCAATCAACTACTTGATGCCTTTAATGATCAGTACACACCTCTACGCCCTGTAATGATTCATAGTCAAACCTTAAGACCAGATCAACTACCGCGGCTAAAAAGCATTGGAATGATTCCTAGTTTCTTCATTGCTCATATCTATTATTGGGGTGATATTCACCGCCGTAATCTTGGACAACGTGCTGAATCTATTTCTTGTGTTCATAGTGCTTTAAAATTAGATTTACCTTATACCTTCCATCAAGATACCCCTGTTATTGAGCCAAACATGTTAGAAACGATTTGGTGTGCTGTAAAACGCCAAACCAAAAACGGGGTTACTTTGGGGACAGATGAACAAATATCTGTCTACAATGCATTAAAAGGAGTAACAATTAATGCCGCTTATCAATATTTTGAAGAACACGTGAAAGGGTCTATTAAAGAAGGAAAAAAAGCTGATCTTTTAATCCTTGATCGTAATCCTTGCAAAGTTGCAATCGAGGAAATTCGTCAGATTAAGATCATTGAGACAATTAAAGATGGTATTACAATATATAAAAAAGATATCTAAACGTAGATATCTTTTTTAATACCGAAATTACGAATGCCCTTTATGACCAAATAAGGCCATAATAATTGCAATTATTCGTGCCATATTTTATCCCTTCTTTACTTATTTATATTTATATCATAACACTATTGATCTAATTTAACTCAGCATTAACAAAATCATAACAAAAACATCCTATTTAGTGCCATTTAATTGACTTTTATAGACAAATTTTATTATAATGAAAAGGCATGAAAATTTAATAATAGGAGATAAAAATGGAAACAAAACACAAGCGAAGTAGCTTTTCTGGTCGCCTGGGCTATGTTATGGCAGTAGCTGGTTCTGCTGTCGGGCTCGGGAATATTTGGCGTTTCCCTTATTTAGCAGCTAAATATGGTGGAGGTACTTTTTTATTCACATATTTTATTTTAGCGATTACCTTTGGTTTTGCTTTGCTAATTAGTGAAACTGCCTTGGGAAGAAAAACAAAAAAGAGCCCGATTGCAGCCTATAAACAATTGGGTGCAAAAAAACTTCAATTTGGTGGTTGGCTAAATGCCATCGTGCCAATGCTCATCGTACCTTACTACTGTGTTGTTGGGGGATGGGTTTGTAAATATTTATTTGAATTTATTACAAACAATTCTGCCAGCTTAGTTAGTGATACCTATTTTACTGGTTTTTCATCTTCAACACTACAGCCTGTCATCTGGTTACTTGTCTTTGCTGGAATGGTATTTGGCGTAGTTATGCTAGGTGTTGAAAAAGGAATTGAAAAATGCAGTAAAGTATTAATGCCTGCTTTAGTTGCAATGGCTCTATTCATTGCTTTATATGCATTATTTACACCTGGTGCTATTGAAGGGGTTAAATACTATTTAATTCCTGACTTCTCGCGTTTTTCAATCATGACAGTAGTAGCGGCTATGGGACAAATGTTCTATTCGTTGTCTATCGGGATGGGAATTTTATTTACATATGGTTCATATATGAAACGTGAAATTGATATGGAACAATCAATTACTCAAGTAGAGATAATGGATACATTAATTGCCTTTCTAGCAGGTTTAATGATTATCCCCGCAGTATTTGCTTTTTCTGGTGGAAATCCAGATACACTAAACGCCGGTCCTTCCTTAATGTTTATTACAATGCCAAAAGTATTTGCCAGTATGTCATTTGGTAACATTATTGGATTAGTATTCTTTTTATTAGTACTGTTTGCAGCATTAACTTCAGCAATTTCATTAATGGAATGTTGTGTTTCAATTATTCAAGATCGATATGATTTTTCAAGAAAAAAATGCTGTGTTCTTATTTTTGGAGGAATTGCTTTATTAGGTATTCCATGTTCACTTGGATTTGGTGTTTTAGATTTCATTACACCGCTTGGTTTAAGTATTCTTGATTTCTTTGATTTTATGACAAACTCAATCATGATGCCAATTTCTGCAGCTTGTACATGTCTACTTATCATCAAAGTAACCGGTTTTAAAACAGTTACTGACGAAGTTGAATACAGTTCTAAATTCAAGCGTAAAAAAGCTTATCTATTTTGTATGAAATATGTTGTTGTCCCTGGCCTATTAATAATATTAATTAGTTCAGTCTTATCAACAATGGGGATTATTTCAATTTAAAAAAACAAGTAATGAAATAAATCATTACTTGTTTTTTATTTTATTGTACGCTACACATGCAAAGAAAAATACGGTTATTCCTAAAAGAGTAAGAAATGATAATAATGTAACTGGTGCCATTGACACAATCTCCTTTAACATATCTTATAAATCTATTTCTAATCCAACGGGGCAATGATCACTGCCCAAAATATCAGTACAAATAAACGCTTCTTTTATCCCTTCTTTTAAACAATCTGAAACAATAAAATAATCAATCCGCCATCCAGCATTATTCTTACGGGCATTAAATCGATATGACCACCAAGAATAAACACCTTCTTGATCAGGATATAAATATCGATACGTATCTATAAAACCATTTTCTAATAAATTTGTCATCTTAGCTCTCTCTTCATCAGAAAAACCTGCATTTTTACGATTCGTTTTAGGATTCTTTAAATCAATTTCTTGATGGGCTACATTTAAATCACCACATAAAATAACCGGTTTACTCTTCTCCAAAGACTTCAAGTATGCAAGAAAATCATCTTCCCAATGCATCCGATAGTCCAATCGTTTCAATTCATTTTGGCTATTAGGAGTATAACAATTGACTAAATAAAATTTTTCATACTCAAGCGTAACAACGCGGCCTTCATGGTCATGTTCTTCGATACCAATTCCATAACTATAATTTAATGGTTTTTCTTTAGAAAACACTAAAGTTCCACTATAACCCTTTTTTTCAGCACTATTCATATAAGTATAATATCCATGCTTTTCTAATTCAATTTGACCTTCTTGCATCTTTGTTTCTTGGACACAAAAAATATCTGCTTTACTTTCTTTTAAAACATCATAGAACCCTTTTGTAATACAGGCTCTAATTCCATTAACATTCCATGATACTAATTTCATTCTCTTACCTCACTCTATTATTATACATGAAAGCGCTTTTCTATAGAAGTGTTTTTTTCTATATTAGAAAAAAATTTATCATTCTTTATCACTTCTTAAGATTTTTAATATTTTTCGATAATCTGTCTATACTAATATAGGTGATAAAATTGAAAAAATACAAATATATTATATTAAATCTATCAATCTCTCTGGGAATCGGTGCTTTAAGTGCAATTTTTACAATGAATGCAATGGATGTATACCAAACAGTTAACCTTCCTAAGTGCTCTCCGCCTGGATATCTATTCCCAATCGTTTGGACATTTCTTTATATTTTAATCGGTTTAGCAAGTTATCTAATTCATCGAAGTAATAGTAAAAATAAAGAAACTGCTCTTATTATTTATTATTTTCAACTACTGATTAATTTTGCATGGCCTATCGCTTTTTTTAATTACCAAAGTTTTTTATTAGCACTAGCAATATTGATTACACTATGTATTCTAGTTGCTATTCTTATCAAATTATTTTATCAAATCCGTCCTTTAGCAGCTTTTTTATTACTTCCTTACATGGGTTGGATACTTTTTGCCTTATATTTAAATTTTTGGATTTTTGTAAATAATTAAAGTCTTGAATATTATATTAGAAATAGTTGCCGAGAAACTAAGTTTATTTTTTTAAAGTAAGTTTCCATTGACAATTACCTTGCTTTGTCAAATTGAACACTTGATATAATTGAATAGCTATTAGGAAAAAATAATATTATTCTCTAATATCAAATGATTAATAAAATAAGAAATATAGTAATTATAAATGTTACTACTTTTGGTAAATTAATAAACAAGATTACTTAGATAGTAAAAAATCAAAATAGTTGATTACATTTTTATACTAACGAAACACAGATTTAATTGCAACGATTGACCTTGCCACTCAAATTGCTTTATTACCGAGCTGATTGAATCAATTCAAAACTAGAAAGTATTGAAAAATAATCTTAGCCAGCAAGGGGCTAACCCACATATATTATTAATAAAACTTTAAATTAAATCATATTTATTAAATAATAAAAGATACTTGACAAACTATTACTTAAAATAGTTCACAAGTATCTTTCCACTATATTAAAGCAAAATATACTACGAAGATTAAAATTAAAGCCCAAACAATCGGTTTGATTTCTTTAGATCTACCAGCAATTACACTAGTAATACCATAAACAATAAAACCAAATGCAATCCCATCTGAAATTGAATAAGTTAAAATCATCATGATCACTGTGATGAAACCAGATGCAGCGAAAACGATATCATCCCAATCAATTCCACCTAATTGAGTTGCCATGGAAATTCCAACTGCCACTAAAGCAGGAGCAGTAACCGCACTAGTTACAACACTAAGTACTGGAGCAAATAAAATTGATAAGAAGAATAATATTGCTGTAGTACAAGCAGTTAATCCTGTTCTTCCTCCAGCTTCAACCCCAGCTGTTGATTCAACAAAAGAAGTAACAGTAGAGGTTCCTAGAATTCCTCCAATAACTGTTCCTGTAGAATCAGCAACTAATGCTTGTTCAATATTATCTAACTCACCATTTTCATCAACTAAATTAGTTTTGTTCGCAACTGAAATTAATGTTCCTGCGGTATCAAAAAAATCAACAAATAACAATGAAAATAATGCTACAATACAATCCGGATGGCTAAATAACTCACCAAAACCATTCATAAATATACCAAACCCACTAGTATCTAAATCAATTGAAACAATTTTTGAAGGCATTGCCGGCATTCCCTCGATACCACATAAACCAGCTACAATTCCAACAATTGCGGTAATCACCAATCCATAAAATACTGCTGCTGGTGTCTTACGAGCCATTAAGATAATTGTTATTAAGACCCCAAATACTGCTAATAATACAACTGGATCAGTCAACTTCCCTAACGCCACAAATGTTGATTCGCTTCCAATAATGATTCCAGCATTTTTTAGTCCAATAAAGGCGATAAAAAATCCAATTCCAGCTCCAATCGCAAGCTTTAATTGTTGAGGAATTGCATTAATAATTGCTTTACGCACCCCAGTAACTGAAATTAACAAGAAAATTATTCCTGATACTACAACCGCTGCCAATGCTGCTGCAGGACTATACCCCATTGAAAAAACAAGGGTATATGTAAATAATGCATTAACTCCCATCCCCGGTGCTAAAGCAACTGGATAGTTTGCTAATAACCCCATGATCAAAGTTGCGATCCCTGAAGATAGTGCCGTTGCTAAGAAAACGCCATCATAAGACAGCCCAGTCTCACTTAACATGTTCGGGTTAACAGCTAAAATATAAGCCATTGCTAAAAACGTAGTAATTCCAGCAATAACCTCTGTTTTGACCGTTGTTCCCTTTTCTTTTAATTTAAAAATCTTTTCAAGCATTGTCTTTCTCCTTTTTAAAAATACCTTTTTATTATATCTAAAATACCAGTCTTTTCAAGGAAAAAGCGCTAATATATGACAATTATGAAATATTTACATAAAATAATATTTCTTCCAAGGCTCTTGTTTTTAAACGATAATAAGTTGCTCGACTATAAAATTCAAGCCACCACTCATGATTCTTCTGTAAAACAAATTCATTTGTAATAATTAATTGACTCTCAGGACTTAATGCTTGAATCACAATTTCAAATGCTGCCACCACTCGCTCCAATTCATCTCTATCATCAATTCGTTGATTTAAGCGTTCAGCAATTGAAGCATTGTATCCACTTTTCTTTTCATGAAGCATCCCGATATTTAACTGCGGATAGAAATTAGTATTTTCTAAACAATACAATTTCAATTTAGCTCGGTGAAACTGCTTAAATAGCTCCGCTACTGCTTCTTGTTTTTGTTTAAATGTCAGTTTATTTGTTTTTCTCATAAAAAAATCCTCCTATTATCATATACAACTCAAATAGGAGAATTACTTTTTTTAAATTACAAAATTTTCTATAATTTCAATAATCTTTTCTTCTTCAAGACCGCAACTTACCAAATACTCTTTAGCACTTCCATAATGTTCTCTCAAATAGTCCAAAAATTTCATCATCATTTGTGGAGCAGATTCTAAAAATGCGCGATTAGCATCATCAACCAAACGTTCCAATTCAGAAATTATTTTAAGATTATTTTCATATGATTCTGAATAATCTTTAACAATATCATAATCATGACAACCTGCTAAATCTAACAATAATGCCGCAATCACCCCAGTACGATCTTTTCCAGCTGAACAATTAAACATAATTGCATCGTATGGATGATCATAAAACAATTCAAAAACTTCTTTAAACTGCTGTTTATTTGCCTCTAGCATAAAAATATAAAAACCAGCTAAATCTTGATAATTTGTTACTTCACTAGGGAGAACATTTAAATCTTTAGACTGCATTAAATTGACATTATAGTATTCAATATCACGATAACCTGTTAATTGACTTGGTAACTGTTCGACTTCAAAGTCACTTCGTAAATCTACTTGCATTCTAATTCCATAATCATAAAGATATTCTTTCTCATCATCTGATAACTTACTTGGATTGGTTGAACGAATAAATTTATGACTTTTTGTATAAAAACCAGTTTGAGTTTCATAGCCACCCAAATCACGAACATTAGTCATACTTTTTACATCTAACATTCTTTCTTCACGACTTAATTGCATCATTTTATAATTACCTCACTGTTATAAATTCTATCATAATTATAATCTTGATACAATTTATTATTCTTCAAACGGCCGAACTCTTAACTCTACTCCAAGACCATCGGCAATTTTTTGACACAATTTAATTTTTTCCACCCCGATTATATCTACAACTGTCAAAACAACACTTGGTACATATTTTTTACACGCTTTTGTGAATTGGAGCATGTAGTTAAATGAATCAACTCCATAACAGGCTCTTGTTAATTCATAATATTCTTCCTTAGTTGGAGCATTTAAACTTATAGATACTGTATCGATTACTCCCTTAAAATCAGGCGCAATATCACGCCCTAACGTAATTGATGATAAGCCATTTGTATTGATTCTAATCGATAAATCTGACCTTTTCTCTTTAATATATTTTGCAACTTTCATTAAATCATCGTGGCGAGTTAACGGTTCACCAAAACCACAAAATACTACTTCTTTAAATGCTGTTAAATCATATTTTTCAAATTCCGCAATAATCATCTCTACAGTCGGCTCCCTTTTTAACCATAGAGAATTTGATTCAAGCATTTCTTTTGTATTACGTAAACAAAAAGTACATGCACAACTACATCTGTTTGTGCTGTTAACATAACAAGTTATTCCCTTATACGTATCTAGATCTTTTAAATCAATATATCCATTACCATGTAGCGTATATAAAATCACCATTTTCTTTCCTCCTAAAGTTCTTTTAAGAAAGGCTCAAAGCATAGTCCCAAATGATTATGAGCTCCAACTGCTTGACTATACTCAATACACCTAGATGCAAAATTTGCAGCTTTTTCAACACATTGATAGAAATTCAAACCATTTAAATAACTTCCCGCAATAACACCGCTGATAACATCACCAGTCCCGCTTCGATCATCGCCTATTCGCTTTACTTTGATAATGGCAGGTTCCTTCCCTTGTTCATATGCAAAGTTAATAATTTCGTCACCAATACTAATCCCTGTTACAACGACCATTTGTGGGCCCAAATTTGACAATTGGCGACACATTTCAATCAGCTCATCCCGATTAATTATATCATGCGGATATGGTACCTCTAAAAGTGCGCATAATTCAGTTAAATTGGGTGTCATAATTGTCGCATATGGTATTAGTTGACGCATTTTATCTTGCATTGCAGTAGTGTAAGTCGGATAAAGTTTCCCATGATCACCCATTACCGGATCTACTAATACAAATGTATGTTTTTTCTTAAAAGTTTTTATAAAATCAATGACAATATCGATTTGTCTTTCTGAACCAAGAAATCCTGTAGCAATTCCATCAAAACTAACCTTCATTTTTTTATATGTTTCAATATAATCATTCATTCGATCCGTATAATCATCGAAATAATATTCTGGATGCATTGTGTTTACTGATAGGATTGCAGTTGGAACAAAAACACATTCAATTCCCATTGCTGAAATTATCGGCAGCTGCGCTGCAATCGAACATCTACTATATCCTGTTACATCATTTATTAAAGCAATTCTTTTCATCTCATTTTATCCCCTTATCATTGTCATTCATTTTATCACATTTTTATATTTTTTAACCATGACAGTTTTGATTATTTTTATATGGACAATCCCACCCACTATTTTGTATAATAAATAATAGATAGATATAAGGAGATAATATGAAAAAATTATTTAAATTTACAATGGTTATGCTATTAGCATTAAGCTTAGCCGGATGTGGTGGAAAAAGTAATGATGAACAAGATAAGAAAACAGCATCCAAAGATTTGTTAAGCGGTAATTATCGAATCGAAATCGATGTTAAGGATTATGGAGTAATCAAAGTTGAACTTCAAGCTGATGAAGCACCTATTACTGTAACTAATTTTGTAAAACTAGTTAAAGAAGGTTTCTATGATGGGTTGACCTTCCATCGGATCATTGACGGCTTTATGATTCAAGGGGGTGACCCAAAAGGGAATGGAACTGGTGGTTCTGATGAAACAATCAAAGGTGAATTTAGTTCTAACGGTGTTGAAAATCCTTTAAAACATACTCGCGGTGCAATCTCAATGGCGCGTTCATCTGATCCTGATAGTGCAAGTTCACAATTTTTTATTATGCATCAAACAACTACTTCACTAGATGGGGATTATGCTGTTTTTGGTTATGTTTATGAAGGAATCGAGGTAGTTGACAAAATTGCTACAACTGTTCCAGTAACTGATAATAATGGAACTGTTGAAGCTTCTAACCAGCCTGTAATTACTTCAATTAAAATGTTAAAATAATCAGGCATGTAAGTCATGGATTTCTATCCATGGCTTTTTTATCTGATGAGAATTTAATGTCGATTTTAGGGAATAATGCTAATAAAGTTATTATTTTTTCATAAAAAATAAATTACTCTATGAATAATCCATTTTTTATTTCATGTCTTATTCTATAGAGTAGAAATCTTTTTACTTTAGCTTTTTGATTGCTTTTATAAAACAGAAAATTGTAATTACAAACGCTCCTAAATCAGCAATTGGAACAGCCCAGAAAATACCATTCAAACCAAAGAAAGTCGCTAACAATAAAATCATTGGAATCAAAATAATTACTTGACGAAGTAAATTTAAAATACTTGCTACTTTAATTTTACCAATACATTGGAAATAATTAGCAGTCATGATTTGAGCCCCTAACAATGGTAAAAATAAGAACCAAATTCGAATTGCCTTTGTGCCTAGTTTTACAACTTCTGCCTCACCATTAAACATTCTAATTATAGTTTCCGGGAAAAATTGTACTGCTAAAAAACCTACAACTGCAATCATTGTACCACCGATAATCGCATATTTTAAAGTTTCTTTAACTCGATGATAATTGCCTGCCCCAAAATTATAACTAATCAATGGTTGTTGCCCTTGCATTAAACCTGTTAAAGGCATCTGGCATATAGTTTGGAAACTAGTAATGATTCCTACTGTTGAAATTGCGATATCACCACCATACATTCCTAATGTACTATTCAAAATAAAGTTTAAAACACTATTAGCCATTTGCATTAAAAATGCTGGTATTCCCGTTTTAATAATATCTAACGCATAGATCAGCTTTAGTTTCATATGTTCGATATCTAACTTAATCAAAGAGCGATTTGAACATAGATAGCACAGTTGCCAAATCATACTTAAGAATTGTCCACCAATTGTCGCTATAGCTGCACCACTCATTCCCATATGCAACTGAATGATTAAAATATAATCAAAAACGATATTAAATCCGGCCCCTATTAATTGTGAAATCATTGCATTCTTAGGGTTGCCTTGTGCCCGAGAAAAATTATTCCCACACATTGCAACACACTGAAATACTGCTCCATACAAAACAATTGATAAGTAATCGCTGGCATATGGCAAAACTGTTTTACTAGCACCTAAAACTTCTAACATGGGTGTTATAAAAATATTCCCTAATACAGTAAACATCAGCCCAAAAACAACTGTTAAAACAATTGCATTACCCTGATAGATTGAAGCCTTATCTTTCTCTTTTTGTCCTAAAGAAATGCTGAAACGAGTAGCTCCACCTACTCCTACCATTAATGAAATTGCCATTAATACTAATGTAACTGGATAACTTATTGTAATTCCAGCAATCCCTACCGCTCCTAATTGTGGCGCATTTCCAATAAACATTCGATCAACCACATTATAAATTGCATTAACTAGCATCCCAATAATTGCTGGAACACTAAATTCTATTAATAATGGAAGGATTTTTTTATTTCCCATTCTCTCATCATTCATTTATTTTACCTCCTTTTAGATTTGTTTGTATCACATCTAACATTCTTCGAAGTTCTTCTTGTTCTTTTTCACTCAACCCAGATACTAAAATAAAATCTTTTTTAGCAAATGTCTGGTCAACTATCTGCTGTTTTTCTTGACCTAAGGCTGTCATCTCCAATAAATAAAAACGTTTATCAACAGGCGATTGAATTCGTTTGATTAACCCTTTATTTTCCATATTTTGGAGCAATCTTGTTACAGCACTTTTATCAATTTGTAATTCTTTAATCAATTCTTCTTGATAAACCTTACTATGACGACTCAAAAACATTAGGACAGAACCTTCATTACTTGTTAATCCATACTCTTTTAATCTTTGATTACTATCATTTCGATTTAATATTGCTAAATGATGAATAATCCGTCCAATTCTTTCCATTTTGCACCTCCATTAGTTGATATGTCAACTATTATACCAACATTAGTTGATATGTCAACTAACAATAAAAACCACGCCTAAAAGACGTGGTTTTCTCTGAGGCTATAAGCCTATATTGCTTGCTCGCGTCTCAAGGCGCTGCTTTCTCTTCGTTCAAGCTATCGCTTTTGACTCTCGCCATCCCTCAAAGGGATTTATTTCCTCCTTTCTCCTTTTGTTATCTTCTTCTCTCTTTTTTGTTTTCTTTCTTCATTTCTTT